>JAEORG010000233.1 GCA_016841005.1 Candidatus Thorarchaeota archaeon
GAGACCATCCCTGATTTTCCCTATACAGTACAATGTTCTTCCAAGGAGATTCCAAGCATTGCTGTATTCTGGTGCCTGTTCAAGGACTATTCTCAGGTTATTCTCTGCATCGTACCATCGTTCAAGATGGAATAGCATAGTTGCATAGAAGAATCGCATCTTCTCATTATCCGGGTCTATCTCCAGAGCTCTGCGAAATGCATTGTCTGCTTCTTCAGGATTCTTGTCTTGAAAATGAAGGGCAAGTCCTCCCCAAGCCTTTGGGTTGGTTGGATCTAACTGTAATGCTTTCTGAAATGCTTCCTCAATCTGTTCGTCGCTATTTGATAGAACTGAGAGATACGACGCCCATGCTCCCCAGACATATGAGGAATCAGGGAATATCTCTAGAGCGGTGTTCATCACCTCTAGCATCTTTCCCATATCTCCTGCTTTGAGAAAGACAACCGAGAGGTTGAGCCATGCCTCTTCGAATTCAGGATCAATCTCAAGAGCTTTCATGATATTCGCATGAGCGTCTTTGAGTTCGTCCTTATCCAGTAGTCTTCTGCCTCTGATATTGTAGTCCAGTGCTTCATGACTGAATGTCGGCATTCATAACATGCTCCTATTGTAAACTGAAATTCGGCATTTTATCCGAGTAACAGCCTTTATTCTCATTCAAATGATGTACAGAATAAATGGAAAAAAAATACTCAAGTTTCTTTGGTCAATGGTAGAAATGCAACATGAAGCTGCATAATTGCAAAAGAGATAATATTAGTGATTTTTCAATCTTAGTTACAACTCATAGAATCACAAAAATCAAACGAAGGTTTGGTGTTGATTTTCTGGGTTTACTCTGGGTATCAAACTGCACTAATGAAAGGAGAAACGAGTTAATCGTAAACTCTGGGGTCTCCAACTGCAAATCTGTTTTTCAAATCCTCATATAGATTAGTTGTATCTCGCTCCAATTCGAGAAGTGCTAGCGATCCAAACTCTATTTCAAAAGGAGCATTGGTTTTCTGACCATTGAAAAGAAGATCCCTTGTTTCCAGAGACTTTTTCCAATCAAATTGCAGATTACATAGCCTTGGTTGCTGTATCATCCACTTGACAAAATTAGGTATTAGTTGTTCGTTGATTAACCTACTCTGAATTCGATCTAGCTTAGCAAAGATTGCACTCTCACTTTCCCGATAATCTTTGAACGAATCTACATTCTGTCCAAATTGCTCACCAGCTTCAACTAAACAAGCCACTCGGAAATCAGTAGGTGGATGAGTATCTAAAACTGTCATTGTTGGATCTGAAAAATGCTCAAGAATTAGGGATACGATGTAGCCTGGTCCACATGCGGCCACAGCCACAAAATCTGCAATCAATTCTCCACTCCAACGAAAGACCCAATTTATTATTAATTTGGCCATTTCAGAATTTGGATCTTGTTTCATTTTTTTGGGAAGATTTTCGATTAGAATTTGAAGTAGGTTTATAGTATCAAAGTGCTTAATGAACTCTCGATTATTTCCCCGATAAATATGGCCAATCTCATGACCAATACCTAGCCATTTGCTATACCATCTAATGTAAACGAAAGGCACTTCGATTATTATCTCATTGCCAATATCAACTACACTGAATCTTGTCCCAAATATTATTCTTGGTTCGATTTCAAGATTCATTTTTCTAAGAATTCTTTTTGCTAGGAATTGTGCAAACGAATTATCTAAGGAAAAGTCATAGTGTTGTTTTTGTGCGCACCAATTAGAAATTGCAGAAACTATTCCACTAAGTTCTCTAGGTGCTCTAACCAATTCATGTACCAATATGTCAATGTCATATAGTTTTCCGGATTTATCACCATTCAACGATGCGTTATACATCTGGGCAATATTTGTGATATCCGCATGATATGACTTAATCTTCTCTTTTCCTGCCTCGATGAGAGATTCAGAATCACAGTTGCTTTGTTCAACTTCCTCAAGAAGTAATAGAGCTAAGTTCGCACTTCTCTCAGCATTTTCAATAATCAAATCGTTCCAAGTCTTACTTATTTTGGCCATCAAATGTGCACCATTCGAATTATAATGAAAAACGCTCTTAGCAATTTCGAGAGAACGCAGATTACTGGGTTCTCACTCAAATCTTTTGAAAACTTGATATTCCCTTTTACCTCCAATCATTATCATGAATGAAAAAAAGAAAACCCATTAGTTAGTTAAAGAGTAGA
>JAEORG010000234.1 GCA_016841005.1 Candidatus Thorarchaeota archaeon
ATAAGTGATATTGCTATACTATCAGCATCTTTCGTTTGGGCTACAACTGGGTAGAAACCGCTTATGAAAGTCATCAAAGGAATCGCGATGTAATAGTAAGTCCAGCCTACAATATCGCCCTGTTCATTTCTAGCTATTAATATCCGAAACGTATCGTTTGCTGTTAATGTTTTGATACTCTCTACTATCTCCTGAATACTTTTGGTCGATTCAAGAACTGTACCTTTTCTAGCATCTATAGTCAATCTTGCAAGGGTTTGATATTCCTCAGAATTGACGTTATCGATTTCTACATGTATCATCTACTATCAGAATCCTTGATGAAATCACTAATGTATCCGCAGTCCTGAATGTTGAATATTAGTACATTGTATTGCGCCAGTATACTATACAATATTTCACCTGAGGATAGAGATACATCCCAGTTTCATTTTCCACGATGATGTTCTTGCTCTGATATTTGATTTAAAATGTAAGAGCATAAGATGAGTATTCGATATCCATGACAAAGATTGAGGTAAAACCAGAGATCGCCCCTTTTCCCAAACCTGTGGCCATCATTGGGTCTCTTGTTGATGGTAGACCTAATTTCATGAACATCGTTTGGATAAATCGGATGAATATCAAGCCAAATATTTGGGGAGTTTCTCTCAATAAGAAACATCATACCCTGAAGGGCATCCTACAAAATGAAACATTTAGTATGAACTTTCCAAAGGCTCAATTAATAGAAAAGACAGATTACGTCGGGTTAGTATCAGGTCGGGATGTTGACAAATCAATCCTTTTCGATGTATTCTATGGCTCTCTCAGTACCGCTCCTATGATAAGCGAGTGTCCAATAACTGCAGAATGCTCAGTACACGATACTGTTGAGTTACCTGATCATATACTTGTTCTTGGTGAGGTAAAGCACATCTACTCGGAGGAGCGATATCTGACAGATGGAGTTCCTGACCCACAAAAATATGATCCTATAATTTTCACTCGACCAGGTCCTATCGGAACTTACTGGTCCTTGGGAAACTCTATTGGAAGAGCTTGGTCTATTGGAAAGAAACTAATTCGATCATAATGTACTATTAGCAGAAGAGTGCATTGCGTATCTTATCCAACTGTTGCATGAACTCTTCCTGCCCTGTGGCATAGACCCAAAGGAACCAGTCAAACAATTCGATTGCCTTTCGATTAGTGACATCGCCCTGAATGATTTTCTCAATCTCCTTAGCCCAATTTAGTCTAATTATCTCTGCCTCAACCAGCTGATTTGATAGTTCCTCCCCTTCTGGACATTCGAACTTAAACACAGGTAAAGCATCCTTAATCTCCTTCTTCAAGGCACGTTGTAATTTCTCTTGACCGTAGTGAAGTCCAAAAGTAACAAAGGTGTCTGATGTCCGCTTGTAATATTTCGTTGTTCGTTTACCAGTAGTTACGGTTCCATATTCAAAAACAAAACCATGCTCGATCAAAACTGGTAGGTGATGGTATACCTGATTCTTTGTTAGAGGGTCATAATCATCATTTTCTTCGGAAAGTCGAATCAATTCCGTTGTGGAAAGTGCATGTCGCTTCACTTGTCTCGTTGTAACGGTCACAACAAGTGCGGTATCGTCCACACTCTCAGTCGTTATGGTATCATCTATTCCATCTGTTAGCATCTGTAGAATTTGAATGCGAACAGGGTCCTCAAGTGCCTTAACTCTCTCATCACTGCTCACGAAATCAATACTCTTTGTCTGTTGTTTACCCTCTTTAGTCAGTTCGATATGTTTGATTGTGTCGCCCAATTCCAATGTCATTCTGCACGTCCCTAAAACACCACAACACACCAAATTCTATTATAAAGTTTCTCTTGACAAGTAATTTTATATTAAAATGGTGTGTCTAAACAAACCTTTTTATAGAATTAAAAATCGGAATAAATGCAAAAAATGGAAGAGTTGTATGGTGAAATAAATGCCACCGCTTCAAATCGCAGGAATTGAAAAGATGCAGCTTAATGGTATAGATTGTCATTCTTTCAGTAAGTCACTGATTGACCTTATACCAGAGGCTCTATGTATTCTTGATCTAGATAAAACTATCACATTCGTCAATGAAAAGACTTTGAATATCTTAGGAGTGGACTCACCATACGCGTATTTGGGAAAGAATCTGTTAGAATTCATTGCACCAGAGAATCGCAGGGATGTTCAAGATGCCTTGGATAGAGTTCTTGAAAATCGCATTGGTTCGTTCTCAGAATATCAGATGCTGCATTCTGATGGAAGAAGAGTACCTGTTTTAGCGGCTTCTTCACTAATCACAAATATCAACAACGAACCAATTGGATACATTTGTGTTGGACATAATCCACAAGCAATCGCTGAGAATTTGAGATATACGTGTGTATCATCCAGTAGAACCTTACTTTACCAAGATTTAATGAGCCATGATATTTCAAATCAATTGCAAGTGATTCTCTCAGCAGCTGAGCTACTTCTCTACAAACTTGAAGGTTCTGAACAAGAGTCTCTGCTATGGAACATAATTCAATCTGTTTCTAAATGCAATCGGGTCATTGAATCATCAGAGATAATGGAGAACATTATGAAGATCGATCTTCAAGAAAGGTCTCTAAGACAAGCTGTTCATAATGCTCTACTCCAAGTTGTAAAGCAACAGGATGTCGAAATCAAAGCATCATTGCAATTGGATGAAGCCTATATCCTTGCTGACGTTTTCCTTGAGCAGTTACTATTCGCAATCTTTGATAATGCATGTACTCATAATCCAAATCCTGACAGGATAATCTGGGTGTCAACTGCAGAAACTGGCAATGGCTATTCTGTGATTATATCTGATAATGGACCTGGAATTAGTGATGATAAGAAGATGCAGCTACTGAGAATGGAACAACGTAGTGCTGGTTTGGGCCTTCACATATGTAGACTAATCACAGACAAATATGGTGCCACCATCAGTATTAGTGACCGAGTAGAAGGGTCTTCCAAACTTGGTACAAAAGTTGAGATTTGGTTCCCCAAGATTTTCTAGCCAATCATTGAGGAAACAAATCATATGCAATTTAGAACATCTCAAATTTACTAGGCCAATCGTTTGAGTACTTGTTTCAGAAGTTTAGCAGAGCTATTAATCTCTTGACCTGCATCCGCACTATGTTCGGGATGCAACAAAGCCGCTCCTTGATAGAAGAACATGAGCTGCGCCAATCGTGCCGCAATGAAGAGGTCGATAAATTCTAGATTTGACTCTGGTAAAGGACTAGTTTCCTGATATCCCTCAATAAGTGCTTCTCGCATCATTGATAGTTGTTTATCAAAATCCAGCATATAATGTGCAAGAAGTACTCCTAGGTCAAATGCCCAGTAGGCAAAACCACAATCATCGAAATCAAAGATACGAGGTTCACCTCCACGAAATACCATATTGTCACTAATTGCCAAATCAGCATGCATTAGTCCATAGACATTCTTCCCTTTACCTAATTGATTCTGTGTGTCTTCTACAAGATTCAAGGTCTTTTGAAATATCTCTTGATGTTTCTTCGGGATTGCATTCCTTGCTTCTTCTGCAGGGACCCCATAATCGAAGCCATCTCCATAGAGGCCATCCCAATTCCAGTGAGGTCTCTTGAAACCATCGGGTCTTTTCCAGTGAACTGATTGATCATGTATTTTTCCGATTATTTGGCCAAGTGTCTTGAAATGCATAGGGCGAGGATTCTTCACAAATCGACCATCAACCCAACTAATGAGTGTACAATTTCTTTCTTGCGGAGGTTCATATCCTCCATCTGTTTTTGTAATCCAATTTCCTTCTTGATTCTTGAATGGTCTTGGTACATCAATACCAGCTTCATTCAATGCAAGAAGCCATTCCATCTCTGAGTTGATATACTTGGTATTCATGTAATTTGGTTGATGAAGTCTCAATGTATAGCGACCTGGAGGAATTATTGATTCTTTCCTGCTGCTTGGTACAGTGACCTGATAGAGCCCATTCCCACTATATGTGATGAATTTCAACTCGGGTTCTTCTAATCCATAATTCTCAAGAGCAAGTTTTGCGAGAGATCTTAGTCTGAGTAAGAATCTTCGGTAAGTCATACTAGTTGCTGACATCTTATCCAATCCCTTTCTTTATTATTGTCCAAATAAAAAATCGCATTCAGAATCCAAAAAGGCAATTGAAAAAGAACTCCAAGAACTTCTCAACCTACAAATCCTGAAATTGATTTAGTTCTCGGTTAGGAACTCATTGTGGTGAGCCTCTGAGTTTTCACTCAAATTTTCATATTTATGCTAATTCTTCAACGCCAATTTTTAGAGAATTCGGGAACATTCAAATTTCGGATAAATTTCTACTCTTTGAGGTGTTAGCATGGTTTACAAAGAGCCTAATCCCTTCAATCCCCCTGAAGAAGGACTTCAACCTGGTGAGAGCGTTGTCTGGCAAAAGAAGGCTAGCATTACTACTTCAATCTGGTTCTGTGGAGGGTGTTTACCGTTGCTGATGCCCTTCCTAATCCCTCTCGCCTTTGTCACTTTTGGGAATTCAGTTGGAACTGGTGTTTTATTTTTCTGTACACTGGGACTCTTGTATTTCATATATGCCTACATTAAGATTCGACGGACAAAGTACTATCTAACAACGAGAAGGATTATTGAAGTTAGGGGAAGAGATATTCAGCAAGAAATTCATCTTGAACGTTTCTCAGGGAAATCGCTAGACGAGTTCTTCCAAGTAAAAGAAAATTATAGATCAGGTGCCGATACTTTCTATGTTGTTAGAATCTACGACCTTGACACAGAGATTCTGATTGAGCTAAAAGGTATGGTAGAGGATGATGTTGAAAAGTTGAAAGAAATTGCTAAGATGTGAGTTTCGTAAATGCGAATGATATAGATACTTCCTTTGCTGAGTAGTATTGAGTATAAATGAAAGAAAACGAATTTGAGATTAGAGATGGAATAAGCGAAGATGCAGACGCATATGTTGAATTCTTCATGGAATCTGCAATCTATCATTCACAGCTAGACAATAGATTTCAGTATACCGAAGAGTTGGCTGACATGGTAAAAGGAATTTACACCTCGCAGTGTGATTCAGAAGACTCTTGGACTGGATTTGCTATTCTTGGTAAAAGGATTGTAGGATACATCACCGCGCTAATTCGTGAGAGAGGACCCATACATGAGGCGAGAACAATTGGATTTATTGAAGGTCTCTACGTTAAGCCTGACGTACGTGGACAAGGTATAGGAAATCGTCTTTGGATGAAAGCTCTACAATGGTTAGAGAATAGAAAGATTGGAATTATTCATCTATCTGTTGCTTCAGAGAATCCAATAGCGAACGATTTCTGGAGAAACAAAGGCTTTAGGCCATTTATGTGCCAAATGGAAATCAATCTAGAGAATGAAAAGAGGTGAGTTTATTGTCGCACGATTTCGACCTTGGAGATGATACAGAGGAGATCATTGGGCGAGGAACATGGATTGATAAATTGGCACTTGATGTAATTGAGCGAAAAGACAATCTCAAGGGAGATCATCCATCACTAATTAGGACTGAGAGTGGGCTTGGTGCCTCAGGATTTCCACATATTGGCTCTTTTGCAGATGCGTCAAGGTCCTATGCATTCAAACTAGCTATTGAGGACTTAGGACGAGAGTCAGAGTACATCGCTTTTGCTGATGACCTAGATGGACTAAGGAAGGTTCCAGCTGGAACACCTCCGGAACTAAAGGATCATCTAGGTAAACCAGTCTCAATGATTCCAGACCCTTGGGGATGTCATGACAGCTATGGTCAGCATATGTCTTCACTTCTGATCGAGTCTATCAAGGAGGCTGGAATCGAATTCACCCCTGTTTCCGCGTATGAATTTTACAAATCTGGGAAAATGGCTTCTCAGATTGATCAAATCCTATCTATGGCGGATTTGGCTGGGAAGATAATTGAAGAAACTACGTATCAAGAGAAATATCTCACAGCTTTACCATACCATGCTATCTGTGGAAACTGCGGCAAGATCTATACGACCAAAGCAACCAATTATGACGCCAAGAAAGGTCTTGTTGAGTATGTATGTGAGGGTGATGAAATCAGAGGGAAGCTGCTTGATGGATGTGAACATCATGGATGGGCTGATATTAACAAAGCTGATGGAAAATTGACTTGGAAGGTGGAATTTGCAGCCCGATGGAATGTCCTTCAGGTTGACTTTGAAGCGTTTGGGAAGGACATATTCGAATCAGTCATATGCAATGATGAGATTTGCAGACAGATACTCAAGTACGAACCACCCACCCATGCACGATACGAGATGTTTAATGACAAGGGAGGATCAAAAATATCAAAATCCAAGGGCAATGTCTTCACTCCACAGACTTGGTTCCGCTATGGCTCTCCCCAGTCCCTTGCACTCCTAACTTACAAAAGGATGACAGGTAGTAGAACATTGGCAGTGGATGATATTCCTGTATATGAGAAAGAACTAGACTTTCTAGAAGAGGTCTACTTTGGTCGAATAAAAGAAAGCAATCCTGCTAGAAAGAGAAAGATGAATGGTCTCTACGAGTATTGCTGGCACCTCAAACCTCCTGTAAAAATTTCAATTCATGTGCCATACTCGCTACTTGTTAATCTAATCTCTGTAGCCCCTGAAACAGCATTTCAGGAGTTTCTAGAAACGAGGTTGATAGAGTATGGTTATCTTCGAGATGGTGCAACACTCAATGAAATCCAGAAAAGAGTAGAGTATGCGTCAAACTGGGTAAGAGATTTCACTCAGCTTGAGGATGTTACAATAGAGTTGGACAAGAAGCAAAAGGTTGCCTTGCAATCTCTGATAGAGTCTATTGAAGGACTCGATGATGAAGATGAAATCCAGAGTAAGATATTCGAAACTGCTAAACAGAATGAAATCAAACCTAGAGAATTCTTCAGAATATTGTATCAGATTCTACTAAATACAGATAGAGGTCCGAAATTAGGACCCTATATCCAAACAATTGGAACTGAACACGCAATAGTTGCAATAAAGAAGAATCTAGAGTAACTGTTAGTACTCTAGACTATCTTTGTGTATTCTATTGTTTGTCTTGTGCTCCTACAAGAGCAGATCCAAACCCGATTACCCAGGCAATTATTGGATAGATAATCCATCTCTCCATAGACCCTTTTCCCATACCAAGATATGTGTCAGTTGCACCTGTTGGAAGACCGAGATATGGAAAGAATACTATTGATGCTACTAAGGCAAAAATACCAAGAAATATTGATACATAAGAAAGAGGCTTCGCTTGAATCTTAAAAGAAAGAATGGCTGAAATTGCTCCGAATAGAAGTGCCATTAATGTGAATAAGCTGTGCCAAGGTTGCATACTAGCAGGGAATGCTCCAACTCCCATTGCACCTACGCCAGTCAATAGAAGAGTCAGAGAAAATGGACGAAATTTGTATTCTTTATCGATGAAAAACGTGCTCACTATAAGAAAGATGCCTAACAGAATGGATGAACCGTTGTAAATCAAAGCTGTTGGACCTATTCCTAAATCACTCACGTAATCGATGCGACTACTATATCCAGGATATAGAGATTCAGCCCATAGAACTCCTAAGAACCATTGCACTGCTCCTATGAACAAGAGCAATCCACCTATTTTCGAATTTTCAACTTGCATTTTTATCACCTAATTGAAATTTCCTTGTGAATATCTGGAACCTCGAAAGTATATAATAGAGATAATTTCCGTGAATCACAATCTAGTTTGTGTGGCACGGTAGAAAATCTTCCAAGGTTGGAGTTGAATCAAATTATATTATGTAGTGATATTGGCGCAGTGGTATCATATGCATAATTCCGAAGGTCAAGAATGCAATATGTATATCTGAGTCATGAACCTATTTTATACAATCGTTTGAGCATTGAAATTTGTCCGATATGCATCGCTTCATGTTCTATGATGTGAAAGAGAATCCACTCTATGCTAACAGCCGCTTGGTCTAGTTCTATTAGATGGTCTAATTCACTATCTGAGAACTCAGATATACGCTCCAAAACTTCTTCCCTCACCTCAGACAATCTATCGGTGTAGAATTTCACTTTCATACCTTTGATTTGAGGAATCCCTTCACGAAGGGCAAATGCATGCTTCCATTTCTCATAATCCATGCCAAGATGATCTATGTCCTCAAAAATCCATGACCACTCTACACCAGCTACATGTAACAAGAGAGTACCAATAGTTTCGATGCTTTCTTCGTTCGGTGTAAAATCAAGTTCTTTCTGGGTCAAACCTTCTATTCGTTCGAGTAATTTCTCTCTTACCTTCTGAAGCATTCCATACATTTGTGCTAACCGTGGTTCCAAATCTTCTGTCTTTTGTAGAGAAATTACTTCCTTTTCTTCTCCGTCCATAGTATTCCATACACTAGGAAGAATATGTGTCTAACCATTTACCGATGACCAAGAGTTATCGTAATGAAAGTACACACTGAACTCCTAACCGAAGACAAGTAAGTAAGGCAGGATTGAAAATCCGCTGAATGCAATAGCTGTTAGATTTATTATAACATGATTGAGTCCGAGAGGCCACATACTTTTTGCCTGTCTATAAAGGAAAATGTAGCCAATCGAAATCAGCATTTGTATAGGAATGAACAATTCACTGAAAGGAAATACATACTTGCTTCCTTCAAGAAACAAACCCCAAAACAACGCATGGATCATCCCAATGAAGATGATGTATAGTACACCACCTATTCCTATCATTATAGATCGCTTTGGTCCCTTTTGAAAGAATTCAGCATATGAATCAAATGTATAGATCCAGATGAGTTGTTCTGAGAATGCATTTACTGGTGCCCAAATCAATAAGGTGACTATGAATCCTGCAAGATTGAAATCAGTCACACGCTCCGCAGTTATCCATTCGATACCAACCAGTGCTAATTGCAGAAGAAGCATCACTACAAAGAGACTGGTAACATAACCTCTGAATTGATTTCTAACATCGCCACGGCGAATTTCATATCCAACTCCTCCTCTTCGCCACCTTACAATTGCCCAACTAAACACTCCATAATATAGCAGCAATGGAATCAGGGCTCCTGTAACATTGAAAAGAAGTCCCGCAGCGACAGGCAATCCAATTGCAGCAGTCGTTGCTAGAACCAAATCTAATATTGTTGGCTTGAAATCATCTGGAACATCTGAAAGGAGAGTCACAATTATCAATTAATCATCGTTAAAAATTATAATATCAGCTTTTGGAAATGGTTCAGTTTATCATCTTTCTTGGAACTACAAACAGAGCTTAGATTTATATCAACAGGTGTCAGGCACGAGGAAAGGCAGGCGAAGTGTGATGGTCTTTTGAACGATTTTCCCATTTAACACACCATACCTAGTTGAAATTGGGGGGAATCGTTTATTGATCGCATTTGGCTAATCTGAGCCCTCTCTGTTCTGATTCTGGCCGTTTCAGCGGGCTATGATGCAGTTCCTCTCGTGGTGAGAGCGTGCCCCCCTTTCTTTCTCAGTTGAAATGCTAAATAGGAAAAGGAATAGATTATCAATGAGATATAGTGCCAACAGATTAGACAGAATTGAAAATTTGGAGAAATAGGAATGAGCATTGACAATGTCACAATAGCAATTCTAGCTGGTGGTAACTCAAGCAGGTTTGGCTCTGAGAAAGCACTTGCACAGTTTCGTGGCACACCTCTTGTCACTCATATGATTGACATCACAACAGGATTGTGCTCTAGGATTATAGTTGTGGCATCTGATGAGGAGCAGCAGAATATGATTAGTGGTGTTGTAAAGGATGTCGAGATTGTTGTCGATGCTGATGATGTTGAAAAATCAGCTCTAAATGGCTCAGTGACTGCTTTCGAATACTCTGATAATGAATACACAATGATCTTGCCTGTTGACACTCCACTAGTAAAGCGGAAATTACTCGCCACATTATTGGAGCTTCGTGAAGGGCACGGAGCTGTTGTACCTGCTTGGCCTAACGGGTTTGTAGAACCACTTCACGCTGTGTACATGACAGAGCATGCATACAATAAGGGTCTACAAGTATTAGAAAACGGACAAAGAAGGATGCAAGATCTACTTGATTCACTCACAAACGTGTTGTATGTTCAAACTGAAATATTGAAGATGTTTGATTCAAATCTAGAGACCTTTTCAAACGCAAATACACCAAGGGATCTCAAACAACTAGAGGAAGAGGTCATTCGAGCCAGGTAATTATATGATTCCGCTCTCATGACGGATTCGACATGTTCCTTCATGACCAACCATACATGGCCCATATGGATTTTCAACAGTACATCGCTTTCCAAATAGAGTACACTCTGTCGGGTCTATCATTCCAAGAATGACTTCATGGCAACGACATCCCGGGAGTATGTCAACGGACTCTATCGGTGGAAAATCATATCGCTTCCTTGCATCATGTTCATCATACTCATCTCTGATGAATAATCCTGACTTTGGAATGTTACCAAGCCCTCTCCAGGGAGCATCCTCAACTTTGAATGCCTTCTCTATGATCTTCTGAGCAGCAATATTTCCTTCTGGCTTTACGACTCTTGTGTATTCATTCTCGGACTCTGCTCTCCCTTCGTTCTTCTGAAGTAAAATCATCCTTGTGGCTTCTAGAACATCAAGTGGCTCAAATCCAGCTGCAACACAAGGGACTTTGTGAGTCTTAGCTAGAGAGTTGAAAGCGTTTGTACCCACTATTGCACTTACATGGCCCGGTGTTATGAAACCATCAACTGCAAATCCCTCTAGTCCTACAAGTATCTCCATAGCAGGTGGAATTATTTTGAGTGAGGTCAAGATTGAGAAATTAGAAGGTGGTTTCTTGATTATCTCCACAGCCATTGTCGGTGCAGTTGTTTCAAATCCTGAACCAATGAAAACCACATCTCTATCAGAGTTTTTTCTCGCGATTTCAACAGCATCACTTACTCCATAGACGACACGAATATCTGCTCCACTTGCACGTTCTTTCATTAACGAAGAAGTAGTAGATGGTACACGAATCATATCACCGAATGTCGTGATGATGTGCCCTTGTTTCGCTAATTCAATTGCCATGTCGACATCTTGTGCTGCACAAACACAGACTGGACACCCTGGTCCTGCAACGAGAGTAATATTTTCCGGCAGTATTGACCGAAGCCCATGGCTGCTGATAGTATCTTCATGAGTACCGCATACGTGAACAATCCTAACAGGATTATTTCCTGATAGCTTCCTAATCTCATGAGCAATTACCTTGGCATATTTTGAGCTGCGAAAAATCTCATTTGACAAGGCAAGAACCTCACTTACATATTCTTGAACCATGTTCTCGAATAAATCTAAGCATGTGTATTCTATCTGTTATTCGCTCTGGTCAGTATTCAAGATGACCAAAGCTTCACCAATAGTAATACTAAGTTTATGAGCAAGTTCTTCAGGAGTTATATCTGGATTACTTGGTAGGATTTTGTTTCTATAGTAACCAACATGTCCATTATAGAGAGGGCTCTTCTCAATCGTATCAACTAAAATCGGCCATAATGGATTAGACTTGAAATCTGAGAGGTCTATGTCCATGAATTTGATCGATGTTGATCTTCTTGGTCTAGGTTTATCAACAGCCCTCATTGGGCGACTCTTTGTGTGCTTAGTAAGTCTATCCTGCTTCAACGTTGCGTCCCATCCCTTGATTCCCGGCAAAGACAGGCGGGTGAAAACCCACTCTCAAATTGTCGTTCCAGTATTATAAGCCTTGGGGCAAGGGCGCCTATTTTTCCTCGTAATGCATGAAAATGTACATTCATGAGTATTCAAGCCCCCTCAGTAAGGTTTAACAACCTTGAGGAGGGCATGTTTTCATACATTAACACAGGTCAAAAATGGCCAATGTGGGGTATGGAATTAAGTTGCCTCATGGCATTCGAAGAATTGTTCTTGACGTTTTGAAACCACACACACCAAGACTTACAGATCTTGCTTTGATGATATCAAGCGATCCACATGTCGTCGGTGTCAATATATCACTGAAAGAAGTTGACCAGAACACAGAGTCAATATCAGTGACACTAGAAGGGGACAACCTTGATTATGAGTCTATCAAGGAAATTCTTGAGCAGGCTGGTGCAGTAATCCATTCGATTGATCAGGTTGTTGCAGGAAAGGAGCTGGTCGAAGAAGTAACACTTCAGCCAGAAAATTCCTAGGCGTTTAACGGCTTCTTAGTTGATTAAGGAGCCTACTGCTCTCTTCTTCTATCCTACGTTGAGTAAGAGAGAGCAGTTCACGCTCAAAAGCAACTGGTACAATCTTTACGATATTACATAATCTATCGACGATTCTCTCCGCAAGAGTGTATGACGACACTACACTTCCCGTCACTATACTTCTGACAACCTCTTCTCCAACGCTTCCCTTGATCACTGAATTTATCACACTAGCAATCGTACCGTCTGGATCCACAAAAAACGGAAGTTGGTTTCTATCATGCAATATAATAAAACCTAATTTTTCCGAGATTGCGTCTATATACCATTCTAGACTGGATTCCTTCACAAGGCACTGAGTTGCGAATACGGATTTTACCATAGGGTTTGGATGACTCCAAGGATGACGCTCGACAATGTAGAGTGCCGCGCCAAAGAATGGGTTTGGTTCCCTTGGTATCCCTTCCTTTGACACATAGCGACGAATGAGGTCCAAAGCTAGCATTTGATAACTTTCGTCGATTTTTATATCTTTAAAATACTCGTGAGCTTCTCTGACCAAGTTTACGACTTCTCTCGGATTAGCAACCAAGTCGTCATACTCATCACGAAATTCCATCGTTCTCAGCCTACTTGTATACAGATTCCTCTCTATTGGAAGTAGAGGTCAGTAATAAAAATGCAGTGAATACGAACAATCAAAGTCTTGTTACGCGCCGAATGATTCTATCTAGCTCTGTAAATCTTCTCCAGCGCCCATCGAAGTGCCCGTTCGATTTCATTGAGTCTGATTTCGCCACCATAATTACGGATGATGATTTCTTCAAGAATTCCGTCGTCTGCGCGAACTTCAAAATCAAAGGCATCATCCCAAGTCATCTCACCAGCTTCTACTTTGTGACGGTCTTCCTCTTGGAATTTACCTAAAATCCGTTCAACAAAAAATCTGGCGAAGGCGCCTCTCTTTATATCGTACATTGCATGCGATGCTGGGATACATCGAATCTCCTGTGCTGTCACCTCTAATGTCGCAAGTTCTAATTCTCTTGCTTTATTGAAGAGCTCAATACTTCTAAGCTCAGGAATTCCAGCTGATACCGGAGCTGTCGGCGAGGTTGCTGGCGCCGCTGACCCAGTGATTGCGGTATCTGCTGTTGTAAAACTCCCTGATGTTATGGAGGCATCAATGGCTTTGATATATTCCTCTATCTGTCTAATCCTCGTTCGTAGGTTCCGCATCTCCTCCTCTAACTCTTTCTTTAACTCAAGAAGGATTGGTATCTGTGGGTTTGACATCATTGACACCTTAGGTTAACTATGCGTTCAGAGAAACGTCTCTAATCTATATCATTCTGTGTGTTATATGAGCTCATAGTAATATCCTATTCATCTACAACAACTCGGATGGCGAAATCTGGACAGTGCATTTCACAGATATGACATACTTTACATGCATTTAGGTCAGCTACAACTGGAAGAAAGAACCCTCTATTGTCAACTTCTTCTGATTTCTTCAATACGCCATAAGGGCAGACAGCTATACATATGTGACAGCCCTTACAGAGTCTTGGATTGACAACGATTTCGCGAGCCTTTTTCGCCATCAGCTCTTCCTCTTTGACGGTCTCAATCTTTCAGAAATATAACAGTATCCGTGCGAACACGTGAGGATTTTATAGTGAAGATATGAATGAAAAGCAGAAGCAGGTGTTCGATTATTGAAGAAATTCTTTGTGTTCATGTGTCCAAAGTGTAAGAACTTTACAAACGCACCAGTTGGTCAAAAGAGAAGAAGATGTAGCTATTGTGGAACTATAATAGACATTGGCAAAGCTGCTCGTGCACTATTTGATCATGACAAAGCGGCATCTGCAGCAGTAAAATTATACAATGCTTCAAGAGGAGGAGATGAGTTTCAGAAGGCAGTAGACCGTTCAAGAGACCGAATCTTGAAGTTAGTTCCAAGAGAAAGAATTACAGCTAGAGATATTGCTTCGAAAGATGCCATCGACATTCCCACAGGAAAGCGCGCAAGACTGTTAGCTCTACTTGATAGGCATGCTAAGAATGAACCATTGAACCTAACTGACCTTGAAGGGCTCTGTATTGAATATCAACTAGACTGGACATGGGTTGAGAATCAGCTGACCACTATGGCTAATGGAGGGGCGCTCATTTTTCCCCGTCCGTGGACAGTAAAGCTGGTTCGACCACCTAATACGAAAGAAGAAACAATTAAAGCAACTCAAGATGTGAGTGAAGAAATTTTGGTTTTACTCAGGCGGGAAGGTGACCTTCTGAGTATCAATCATATAATAGACCACTTTGAATCGCTTGGAATCACACGGGATTCAGTTGAGGCATCGCTAGAGAAATTAATGAGGGCTGGAGAGATATATGAGCCTAGATCAGGTCATATCAAAGTGATATAGAACCATTCAATAACCTTTAGACTGCTTTAGATGTGATTTACATGCCAATTGTTGAATTAGTTGCAAAAAAGACTCTGGAACGATATCCAGACATTGGCATGGGTGTTGTTGATCTCATAGTTCTTCTCTGGTTATATTCGAATCCTTATGATAGTAAAAGGCGTCAGATAAGTTCGATACGAACCGTTCTTAAAATGACTGAAACTCTTCAAACTCCAGGGTACGGATTAGAACTTACTGATGAGGAAGTGACGCAGATCGTGCTAGCAAGTCTATACAACCTAAAGAAGAAAGGACTTGTCTATCTTCAATCAGCTGGTGTCCATTATATCAAAGGGACTCTAACCAACTCGGGGATTGATATCATAGAAAAATCTGTTCCGACGCCATCATTGCGCAGAGTCACAGCAGAATTTGGTAATAATCCTTGACTGAGTTATGGCCTTTCCAAATACTTTTAAGCAGACGTCGACGGGCAGACGACTATCGCTCTCTGATAGCGATTGCTTTAGAACCGAAGGAAGCAGTGCAGGCAACTTAGTTCTGCTCGCGAGAACCGTCTGCATACGTGTGCCGGAGTTGTTCTGAGGTAGTTGTAGAGGGTAGATAGAACAATTCACAGTTAACCTAGCTCAATACAGATAGGTTTCCTAGTTGAAGCACCGGAAGTGAGGCAGGATGCCATCATATCGATATTCCATAATAGGCATTGACCCTGATAGAACAGCTCTCAGCAGTGGCCGCAACATACGTTGCTCACCAAAACAATGCAGAGAAGTATGTAATGCTATTAGAGGAATGATGCTAGATAAGGCAATTGAACTCCTTGAGAGTGTCATCGAGGAGAAAGCTTGGATACCTTACAGACGTCATAAGAAGAAACGCGGACATCATCCAGGGATGAAGAAATGGGGCCCAGGTGGGCATCCAGTCAAAGCATCTCACCACATTCTCAAACTATTGAAGAATGCAGAAAGTAATGCCGACAACAAGGGCTTAGACATTGATCGGCTGAAGGTAATCCATGCATCAGCTCATCATGGGCGTGTATACAAAGCCTTCATTGAGAGAGCATTCGGTAGAAGTTCTCCTTATGTTGAAAACACTTCCCATATTGAGATTGTGTTAGAAGAGGTGGCATAGATGTCTTCAATCAAATATTTCATTGATCAGAATACTCGAAGGTTAACAATTGACGAGTTTCTAGGCTATGAATTAAACTCTGCTGGGTATGGCGGCGTTGAAATCCGAAAGATGCCTATGCGTACGGAAGTTGTAATTCATGCATCACGACCGGGGGTCGTAATCGGACGTAGAGGTTCCAAGATAAGAGAACTCACCTATATACTGGAGAATGAGTTCGGAATCGAGAATGTCCAAGTGGAAGTTGCAGAGATTGAAAACCCATGGCTCAATGCACAGGTAATGGCATCCAGACTTGCAAGACAGCTTGAGCGTGGTGTTCGATTTAGAAGAATGGCCTATTGGATTCTTAGAAGAGTCATGCGAGCCGGTGCAATAGGCTGTGAGATTATTGTAAGTGGGAGTTCTTTTTGACATATGCCATCTCTAGCATTTAAATAGTTATC
>JAEORG010000235.1 GCA_016841005.1 Candidatus Thorarchaeota archaeon
AACATAATGATGAACGACAATGCACACAAACTCGCAGACGTCTGGGGATTCATCTCCTGTGACTATCCAACTACACCTCCGGAGGAACCTTGGAATCTACATGCAGATTATCCAACCACCCCTCCTGAAGAGCCATGGTAAAACTACCAAGTTTTGCCATATTTGGAAATGGGTAGTTGCCTCACGTATGATGCAGCATACCCATTCAATTATTTTTACTAGAAGTTCTCAATTAGAAAAACATATGATACAAATATCAGAAACGCATGCTATTGGTCTTGGATGCAGGCTTGATGATATTTGACGTTAAATTATACCTTCCAGATGGTCAAATAATTACTGACAAAATAGCATATACATCCAAAGGCCCTCAATTATTAGGTTTAAAAGATCAATCAAATGGCACCGTATATAGTGCAATTGAATTCTCGTTTCTAAATTCGGATTCAAGCCACTACTTACGTGAATTTGATGGTACTCGAATAAAACTTGATTCATTGACATTCTATAGAAGAATAAATCCTGACATTCCAGTAACGCAAGACAACTATCCTCCAAGTAGTAATGGATGGATCAGATACTTCTCTAATACTGGAAAACAAGTTAGGATTGATTTACAGAAGTTTGTGGGTGCAGATAGATACTTTCTATGCATTGTTGATGTTGATGAGGACAAAGTTCTTCGATTGCATTCCATAAAGTCGTATGAATCCAATTATCTCATAATGGAAAGAGATTGGGAATATTACAATCGAGTGGTTATTCCTCCAGACATCGAAGAAATTTCACTTGATAAATTACTAGAAGCAAAAGCTCCATCTTGGAAAGACCTTGAAAGGTTGAAAGAGGGGAGTGATTTCCCAATTTTAGAAAGATATGATACTACAGGTGAAACACTCTCTCAACTAATTCCATCATCCTTCCCTGAAAATATACGAAAGGAATTGATGGTTTTCTTAGCCTGGACATTGAGAGCAAGTGTTCCCCAAGAAGACCCCTTGGATTTTCTTAATTCAATAAATGCTAGATTCAAATCAGGTCCATTGCTCAAGAGTCTGGTTTTCGGTCATGTGCAATGTCTAATTCAAGGAACGCCAACTCCTCAGTATGTCCGCCTCTTCAATCTTGCAGAAAGGGATGAATTAGGTATAGCTGGAAAAACTCAAACTGAGGAAGGTGAACACGAGTCTTGGAACAAGGCTTGGTTTAGGATACATACTCTATTTCCTGAACGAAATGAGCGTATAATCAAATTAACCAAGCATTTGAATCAAAGTCAAGAAATACACACACACCTCCCCATCACAAGAGAGGATGCATTGAAATCAAAAGATGATTGGCTAGATAGATTTGCATTAATTCGAGGGGGATTCATGATGAGAGGGTACATTCAGGATACGAAGATAGGGCTAGAAAAGATGGTGTACATTGGTGGTGCACATCGTTGGCCACATAAACATCTTCAGTATATTGCCAGACTTGGGCAACCGCATCAGAAGCCACCCTATTTCCAAATCATATTGATGCCTCGAACTGCGGTTGAAAGACTATCACGAGTAAAACAGAATTTCTTCAATATCGACTGGAGTGCATCAAGAGTAAACTTCAATCTATACAATGTAGACAATGATTCTTGGAAGTATAATTCATCTCTCTTCAAGAAATCATTCAACAATGAAAAATCACGAAAACAGCTAGATAAGGAGTTTAACATTCCATCAACTTCAGATATGATGATCATAGATGAACAGGATACAAGATTAATTGATCTTCTAGTTCACGGCTTTTTCCCCCAATCATTTGAAGTAGGTCTGTATGACGACATCCTGAGGCAACTTAGCAATCAAGATATTCATAACAGAATACAAGAATATCTGAAGAATAGACTAATGCATATTCAATACATTCCTACGACCTCCGGTCGTGTTTCTATTTGTTTTGATATTCGTGGTCCTATTAAGAAATTATATTCAATTGCTCGTGCTTCGTTAGTACATCTACCAAGTGCCACTGCTATGATTTCATCAAAAGATAAAATTTGCATTATTATGGCTAGAATTCCTGAATCTGATGTATATCACCTATTAGCTGAATTTCCACCATCAGTTGATGAATTTGGGATTTCAATGAAGGCATACAGAGTTTCAGCTTATGTTGGATATCTACACAATCTCTACCAACGCCTTAGAAGACTTGACGGGACCTGGGATGATGATATCTCAGGACTATTGGATCAAATTACTATTTGATTCTCATCCTGTCCACTCCTTCGCCGTTGACTCAATGATACCCTTCATCTTCTTTCGCATGAGGACACCGACCACTGCGATGATACTGAATCCACCGAGTAGGGATGTATTACCAGCATCCAGTACGATTTGGAGAGACTCCCGACCTACTGCAATCGAAAGTGGAAATGTACGCTCCACAGAGATTGGTAGACCAGCGATCGTTACGTTAAGTGAATAGACACCCTCGATAATTGGAGTAAATACGATATCTAATACCGAGTAGGGATCAATCTCAAAAGTCCTTGAATAGATCTCATCACCTGACGGATTGAGAAGAAGGGCATCAAGCGAACCAATCCAATCACTTCTAGTTCCAAGAATACTTACAGAGATGCTTAATGTATTACTATAATCAACAATTAGACTCTCATCATTATTGATTGTAACAACAATGACTGGGGTGACATCGACTTTTGTTTCACCAGTGCATGGAGCCTGAGTGCTAGAGCCATTGAATACTACTTGGACAATATGAGACCCAGCAAGTAGCCCCACTAGATTATAGGTCAATACTCCTCGTCCTCCTGTAACAAGGGGTTCTTCCATCTGAAGTAATCCATCTGTGTAGACAAACAAAGTGACTGTCTGACCACTGAGTCCACCAATAGAACCAGTTAGAGTAACTGTGAGTGGTATGATAGTCCCAAATTCAGTTTGCTCAGTGGCTGCGAGATCCAAGGAGCTTGAATATCGAACTAGAACTGTCACTTCAATAGATGATTGGTTGTAGAATTCATCTCCCTCGAACTCGATGACAACTCGATACTCACCAGTGAGAGTTGGAGTCCATGTCACTGCAGTACCTAGAGCTGACGAACTTAGGAGAGTCCGCGTACTCAGAGGATGCCCGTATATCTCACGATTAAGGGAATCGTAGATACTGACCCAGACATCAGCGCCGACAACACATTCAGATAACGAATCATTGAGGAAGAAGACAAGGGTGTGAGACTCTGAAATATGACCTGAGAGACCTCCCTCATCGACATTGATTGTAGTCGTGCTTGTGATTGTGAAAACAATATCTGCACTACATCCTAAACGCATTGCACTAGGTTGTACAATTACAGACAGTGTGTAATGTCCTACTTGAAGTGAATTGATGAATAGAGCTAGGGTTGTATCGTTCCACTCTAATCGTTGAGTTAGTTCAACCTGACCCTCAGGACCAATCAGGTCTACAACAATTGTAAGGTCTTCGAGTACTAAAGATAATGAGAGCTCATCCTCGATAGTAATCCCATATCCATCAGTGGAAGACCTATCGATTTCAGATGGGATCTCTGAAACGATAGTTGCTGTCCCTTTGACAATAAACTCAACTGCTGCGTTAGACGAATGATAATGACTAGTACCAGCAAAAGTTACGACAAATGTGACAGTTCCCATGCGATCTATGGTCAAGTTCAGAATGATGGGGTCAGTTCCTGATTGGATGAGACTTCCTGAAGCAATTAAGCCATAGTTCTCTAAATGGACCTCATAGCTTACTGTAAAGCCTTCTAGAGGTGTACCACCTGTATCTTCCAAGAGAATAGAGAACGAAGCATCAGTCAGACCTGCAATAACATCATCGGGATTTAGTAATTCTAGTTGGACAACAGTACCGTACTTGACATTAATGACTTGTGAGGATTCAGATGGCAAATAAACACCAAGTCCATCAAAAGATGCTTCAAGAATCCAGGCCCCTTCAACTCCAATGACAACACCCCATTCTACATATCCAGTTGCATTCGAAATTAGATCAACAGGTCCTATTGCACTTGCACCAGGACCATCTAGGTACAGGGTCACAGTGCGTCCAACCATTGGAATGCCTCTTTGATCCACTAATTTTGTAGTGACATCCAAGGTCTCTCCAACTTGGAGATTGACAGTCGAGGGCATCAATACCAGGTCAGTCTCGGAGTAAATCGTGTGAATAGTCGAGCCCGAGAAACTATGCACTGACACAGATCCACTGGAAACAAAATTGACTGTATATAGACCAACCATTCGTGGAGTAAATATAACATGTGCCTCTCCATCTACCACTTGAACAGTGATCGATGAAGTCCATAATCCGAGTTGTATCTGTTGGCCATAGGGGTCAAAGACTGTAACTGTTATTGAGATTCCACTAATACCATTTCCAAGGTCATCTGTGACAGTAAAAGTGATGTCTACCGACGAGTTAACGATAGGAGGGTAGGGCACCATTGCAACAGACACTGTACTGTAAGTCATAACAATGAGTTGGTCTTGAACATCGCCCCCAAGTAAGAATTCATCGACCTCAGGACCTGCTGTCACTATTAGTACACCGTGAGCATCATCTGCAAGATAGACAACACTAGCCATTCCAGATGAGTTAGTTGGAATATCTGCACTCCAGACTGGAACTAAGTCCATTGCAAGAACTTCGAAATGTATTATCACACCTTCTTGTGGAACAGAAGTGGTGAGATTGTAAGTTAGAACCGTAGACCCAAATAGATCAATCTGTGCAGGTGAAATCCAGAGAGTACCATCTACTAATTCAAGAACAGAACAGGTCGATGTAGTTGAATTGGTAAGGAATAATACATTACCAGTGTGAAGGACTGTTATATCAGCAAGACCACCCTGCGATGGATACCAAGTTATGGTAATCAGACCGTTGATTGAAAGAACCTGCGTATCAAAGACCTGTACTCCTTCTTGTTCGATTGTCAGATGAATCGTCCTGCCAATGATGAAATTGCCAAGGGAATCAATCAGAGCCACATGAAACTCAATGGATTCACCTACGATACAACTTGGATCATGCAGCAGTTCAATATCGGGAGTTGTAAAGACGCGTTGCGGAACTGAATCGTTAGCAGAGGAATTGTAGCCATATCCATCATAGGTTGCACTAATTATGAAATCTCCAACATAATTGAATGGCTGAGCAAGTGTACAATGACCTGTCGCATCAGTCAATCTGTTGAATGAATTCAAAACTGTACCATTGACCCAGGTGACTGAAATGTGTATAGTGGAACTAGCTAATGGAGAGCCACTGAAATCAAGTAATGTGATGAGTACACCAACAACGGATCCCTGCTCTACAGGCAGACCTGGAATTGTAATTGTTAGACTTGTGCTAGCAGTAACAGAACTGCTGCCACTACTAGAGTTCTCTAAGAGCCAACCTTGAGCAGATATCTGAACTTGTACAAGTAAAATACCAGGTGTATCAAAATCCAAGTTCAGCATCACAATACCTGCGGCTGAGGTGATATCATCTCCACTGTATATGATAGTTCCATCAAGTGAAACAATTGTTGATAGCGTTGCGCCACTAATCGGATCTGCAGCATTATCAGTGAGTGAAACCTGAATCGAATTAGAGGTTGGTGCTACTAGACCTGATGGAATATCTACATGGATATTCGGTGTTTCAAAGACTCCAATATCTAAGTTTGCAAATCCTTCAAAGTACCATGATTGCCGAACGGAGGTCACTGTGACATCATTGAGTCCACGGCTAGATGGTGTCCATGGAAAGATTACAGAGCCACCCGAGGTCGTTAAAATATTCGTGTAATCCAGCCCCCCACCAGGTCTCTCAACAGATACAGAAACTGTTAGACCAGAAATTGGATTAGCGAGATGATCTGTAGCTACAACCTGTATCCAGCCTGCAACCCCTACTTCTGGGGAAGGATTGTAACTTATGGTAAGAGTAACTGGAATAAGAACTACGAACTCAAATGTTTCCGTATCAGAACCACGTGACACAGAACCACTATATACAGCCTCAAATCTAAAGGATCCAGCACTGCTGACACTCCAGCTCATAGAGACCTGACCACTTATGTTCGTGGTTAGAGTCTGCTCCTTGACAATTGTTGATGGAAGAAGGACTACACGTAAGGTCACTTGCTGTCCAGAGACTGGGTTAGAGAGCAAGTCCTTCATCTGAGCCCAGAGTATTCTTGTCCCACCTATGGTCTCTTCATTGACTAGACCACCTATTTCTAATTGACTAATTGACCATGATGTGATGCTATCTGAATCAGATGAACTCAGTAGAAAGCCATTTCCTGGGAAGCTAGCCTGAACAAGATAATTCCCATTTTCCGCTATGGTCAGAGTGACTGATATGTGCCCAGTTGAGTTGGTCGTCAGAATAGTATCAACAACAGAAATCATTGAAGGAGAGGTCACAGTAATATGAAGACTTCGACCAGCAAGAACTTCAGAACCAGTCGTAGCGAGTTGTGCAGTCAGAGTAATTGTAGAGTATTGAGTATGAGTGCCAGTTCCAGTCCATGTAATTCCTGTAGCTTCATAGACATGAATAGCACCAGTGGTTTGACTTTCATCCAGAGTACCATTTCCAGCAAAGGTCAAAGTATAGGTAAAATCACCTCGAGCTGAGGGAGTCCATGAGAACGAGTCTATCGTAGAACCAGATGTCAATATTGCAGAATGAACGACAGTATCAAACTCATCAACTATCTGAAGAAGGACTTCCTGGTCAGGAATAAGAGATCCATTTGATTGAAAATGTAGAGACCAATCAATGGACAGCTCAGTATCGACCAAACCATCGGTATCAGCTGTTGAAGTCAGATAGGTCAGGTCTGGTTCAGCAATTATCACCTGTTCCTGAAGTATCAAATCTGCACAATTTTCAACATGTACTGTGGTAGTCAAGTTATAGAGTCCTGCATCAAAATCTACACTAGGGATTGAGAACAAATATGGAGAAACAGCATCGTAGCTATACTGCTGATATGTCGGAGGATCACCCAAACGAATTGTGAGATGAGCAGTTCCAGCATCGCCACCTCCAGCAAGCGACCAATCGATACTCCCGTTGATTCGCTCACCCATTTTCACAGTTGGAGTATCTAAGGTCATTGAACCTTCCAAAGTACCATCGACTTGAATTGTGAGCTGATCAAACGCCCGAGAGAGACCCCAATCTTGAACCACGATGAAGATGTCCCATGTACCAAGCGTTGATAGACTTGATGGAATTGGTAGTAATAGATTGTCAGTATTGGCAACATTCGTGTACAAAATTGATTCACCGAATGCATCGACAATTAGTGTATGAGTGGACATAGAGGATGAGATACTCACTGAGATGGAGATGGTTGAACCCAATTGAGCTGTTCCACCTGTGGTAGCACTAAGGGTAGTTCCTGAAATCTCAAACAACTGGCATCTGAGGCCAATTATAGAGACCATCCTCAAGACACTCTCAGTGAATACTGGTTGCCATTGAGTAGTGCTATTGAACCACCCATCGATGAAGTGTGAAGA
>JAEORG010000236.1 GCA_016841005.1 Candidatus Thorarchaeota archaeon
AAATTGTTAGAACATTAGGGTCATCATAAAATGCGGCTTGTGTTCCATCTCCATGATGAGCATCTGTATCAAGGTATAGCACTTTCTTACCCGGATATTTTTCCTTGTACTTCTTTATCGCAATTACACAGTCATTGTAATAACAGAAACCCGCTGCTTGACTCTTAGTAGCGTGATGAAGTCCTCCATAGAATGATACTGCATCTTCGAATTTTCCATCAGCGACTCCCATTACCGCATCTACTGTAGCACCTACAAAGTAGCTTGCATATTTGTCTACACCAGTAAATACAGGACACTCATTTGTATCCAGACCAAATCGAGCAGAGAATGCAGTACCAGTATTTCCAAACAACTCCAAAGTTTCAATATATGCAGGGTCATGATATAGAAGAAGTTCATCCCTTGTGGCTAGTCTCATTGGTTGCACTGATATACGAGGGCTCTCCAATAATCCTGACATAACAGGCAATCCCCATGTAACTTCAAAACGCGCGCGATTCCAAAATGGATTAACCTCTGCTCTCATTCTATCTAATTCATCAATTCCGTCTAGAGTAAGCATTGGCTTAGGATCGAATAGAGCAGTCAACTCAGACAACTGCGTTCCTCCATTGGTTAGGGACGAGCTATCTGGATTATTGTTCCTCTTATGTTTGCTGGCGATATACCTTGTTGTTACTTCGAAAGGCTCATTATCAATCCCCCCAATCAGTTAATATCATGAATAAATTTGATTTAGTGAAAGAAACTCTCCTTGGAAATCTCCAGGAAAGAATTCCTTTCTCTCTTTGGAAACACCATCCAGAAAAAGATAGAACACCTGAGGGTCTTGCAGAAGCTGAGATTGAATTTCATAAGAAGTTGGACCATGACCTCCTCAAAATCTCATTCTTTGGTCATTATCCATGCATAGATTTCGGTTGTACAGCTGAATATGATGGTGAAATAACAGGATCTACATCTACAATATCATTCCCCATTCATGATACTTCAGGATGGGAGGTATTAGAGCCTGTTGATGTAAATGCAGGAGAGTTTGGTAATCAGATTCGTGCGGTAGAACTCATCAAAGAATATGCTCATGGAAAAGTTCCAACTATGGCAACTATATTTGATGCCCCTATGATTGCAGATAGACTATGTGGACGTGAACTCGTAAGATATCTCGACGAGAGCCCAGAGGTTGTGGATAGTGCACTTGACTTGATCACTGATGTCATGATTGATTTTGCACGAGCAACACTTGAGGCTGGAGCAGATGGACTCTTCATTGCCTCTCAACACTCCACGTATTCATCCATCTCTGATGAATACTATAAAAATTACATCTACCCCTTTGATCTAAAACTGATATCTCGCCTACATAGAAAATCAAAATTCATCATCATGCATCTGCATGCTCGCGAAGAAAATGAGGAAATCCGGTTTAAGACAATAGCTCACACTCCCGGAGTAAGTGGAGTCAACTGGGAAGATCAAAGCTCTGCTTTGTCGTTAGCAGAAGGGAAGAAACTAGCTCGCGTGGCAGTACTTGGTGGAATTGATCATAATGGAGTTGTACGAACAGGCACTCCTGATGATGCCAAAGATCAAGTCCTGAAAGCTGTAGAAAAAGCAGGACTCAAACGACTCATTATAGCTCCTGGTTGCGTTGTCACTGTTGATACTCCACCTGAGAATTTGATTGCAGTTCGAGATGCAGTCCGAAGTATTGATCCGTACGAGGAGGAGTAAGCAATTCAATGACAAAGAATGCTGAGGTTGCAACAGTACTGAAAGAGATAGGTCTCTTACTTCAAGTAGAAGGGAAGGATAAATTCAAGTTTCTAGCATACCTAAGAGGCGTGCGGTCTATAACCTCACTTGGGGAGGACATCACATCAATCAAAGAACGAGGTGAATTGACCAAGATCCCTGGAATCGGAAAGGGATTGGCGGAGGTCATTACTGATTATCTTGAAACTGGTGAAGTACCACTACTGAAAGAACTTAGAACACGTGTTCCAGTAAAAGTACTAGAGCTGGATGCAATTCCAGGTGTTGGTCCAAAGACAATCCAACTGGTCTATGAGAAACTGGGAATTACAG
>JAEORG010000237.1 GCA_016841005.1 Candidatus Thorarchaeota archaeon
CAGTGGTTCTCCTTTCCTATGCCATGATGTGTGCGAGGACTGTTGCAACAACCAAAATAGCTGAAAAGACTACGACCATTGTCGGACCAACTTTGATTCCAGGAGTTTCATCCTCAAAGAATCTGATGAGGCCTGCACCGCCACTAGGCATCGGCCCTTCACCTTTCTTCTTCCTTCGCTTTTTAGTAGTCTTGGGCATTAGGACTATCTCCTTGAACGGGACTGTTTCTACGCACTGAGCTTTTAATCCTTTTGACTGGACAGTTATTGTGCGCATTGGCAAGGTGCTTTCCCGCACTTTGAACAAGCATTAGGATATTTCTTTATCAGAGCCTCAGAGAGATCCAAATCCAATACATTCGCTAACGAACATAACCACGCAAATACATCAGCAATTTCATTCTCAATACTCCCATCTCCACTATTCTCTGAAATTGCCTCTCTAAGTTCCTCAAGTTCTTCAAGTGTGCGTTGAAGAACTCCTAATGCGCCTCTCTCTATATCCCTCTCAAAATAGATTCTACGCATGAGGTCCTGGGCATCTTTTGTATCCATCTTTAAGCCTCCAAGGAGGAGGGACCGTCCAAGGACGGTCTCTTACATGAATCGAAGGTGTGCATAGGCATCTGTTTCAGTGTCGAAGGCATAGTGTACTTTTTGGTAATCCTTCTTGAACTCAGCAACATCCGCCGCAACTTTCTTGACATCTTCTTCTTTCATCACAACTCGGGTAATGAATTCTGCAATTGCATCCATCTCTGACTCTTTCATACCAAGACGTGTTGTTTCACTAGTTCCTAGACGGATCCCACCAGGAGTCCTGTCATCCCTACCACGTTTCTTATCCCAAGGCAGAAGGTTTCTATTGATGATGATGTTTGCATCCTCAAGGGTTTCTTCCACACAGCTTCCGTCCTTGAGTGGAGTTTCTGTAATATCTACAAGAATGGTATGCGACTCTGTGAATCCTTTGTGCTCGGCAATGACGTGAAATCCACGTTCATGGAGTGATTGTGCAAGAGCTTTGGCATTTTTCAGGATTTGACCAGTATAGTCCTTACCAAACTCCATCATCTCTGCAAATGCCACTGCTAATCCTGCAACATTATGCAAGTGATGGTTGCTCATCATACCCGGAAATGCTGCACGCTTGATTTTATCCGCGAATTCTTTCCGACCCAAAACCACTCCATGTTGAGGACCAAACAGCGTCTTATGAGTACTCAGAGTCACCATATCTGCACCTTCTCTTAGAGGATCTTGAAATCGTCCTGATGCAACGAGTCCTGAAACGTGAGCTGAGTCATAGCCTATAATCATTCCATATTCATCAGCAATTTCCCTGAACTCTTTTACAGGGTGTGGGAATGGGAATACACTTCCACCAAAGAGTAAGAACTTGATCTCATCTCCCTTTTCCTGAAGATTCCTAATCTTCTCTTTACTAGCATCAACATCAATATTGAACTCTTCATCATCAAAGACCCAGTTCTGGACTTTATGCCCTCGAATCTGTCCTGCTGTTCCTCCTAGATTGGCTCTTGCATGGGATATATGGCCACCATGTGCAATGGAGAGTGCCATCATTCTCTCACCGGGTTCCATAGCCGCAGTATACATCATCAGGTTTGCAACTACACCAGATATTGGTCGCACATCAGCAAACTCTGCATTATACAGCTTCATTGCTAGTCGCATGCAGATTAACTCAACCTCATCGATGTACTTACAGCCTGCATAGACTCTCTCTCCAGGCCAGCCTTCTGCGTATCGGTCCCTAAAATCAGATACAATCGCTGACCTGACAGCAGGAGAACTAACATTCTCAGAAGCAATCAGGTTGATCGTTTTACTCATCCAGTCATCATGTTTCTCCAGTAAGCTGAAGATCTCATCATACACCTTTTTGTTCTCACTCAAGCAATGGTCCTCCATAATCCATAGGATGGTTGGCGCTTGGGCTGCCTAATGTTATATTAGTTGCGACATAGTCCTAGAGGTCGAAATTCCTTTTTTGAAGATTCAATGCACTCAGAATACTAAACCGACACATGTCGGTAGAGTTCATATATGGATTAGCTCCAAACAAATCCTATGTCACTATTTGAAGTTGTAATCAGAGCAAAGTATGATAATCCATTTGGACGGATTACAAGCAATAATCCATCCATGCGAATGTATCAGTGGTGCAATGATACATATGACATAATCGAACTAGTCTTACAAAGACAGGAAGACTATGAAACAATACGAGATGACTTCGCAGAGGCAGTTGAGGTTGTAGATGAGATCCATAATGGTGCAAATGTGCATGTCGTCACACGGATGTGTTCTTGTGGAGGACCAGGAACAGTTGTTCAACACCTATCTGGACCTGATATTCTGATAATACCTCCAATTACCTACGAAAATGGTTGGGAATACTTCAGACTGATAGGATTCAGACATGATTCTGTACGAGATATCTTGACGAAACTACGTGGGGAGAAGTTCAATGTTGAAATCCTCAGAAAAGCACCATTCGATGGTTATATTGCTAGTTCTCTGACACTCACTACAGATGCATTGTTTTCAGACCTGACTGAAAAACAGATGGACGCACTTTTGACAGCGTACAGGTATGGTTATTTTAGATTCCCTAGAGGCGCAGACCTTCAAACCATTGCATCCAAGGTGGAAACGGGGCGGACGACCTTTCTGGAACATCTCAAAAAGGCAGAAAACAAGATAATCACAGCTCTCATCCCATATATTGAGTTATTCAGACATATTCCTCAAGAACGAAAGGAAACAATGAGCATCGTTTCAGATGTGAATGTAGTTGCCTGAGCCAATAAACCAGAACTCCGATTGTTTCTTTTGAAGAATTAAATTGGACCAAGACATTCATCGATTGTGGTGTCGAATCGAGTCTTGGTCATTATTATACTAAGTCTATCGAATGAGAGATTATCTATGAAATATTGCAAGGGTCGACGCCTTCCTTCTTTCAAAGTCGTGTAATGCATCGTTGTATGCCTTGTGTCTAAGGTAGTCTGTTGACTCCTTGAGATCAAACTTGTCATGTTTCAAGGCATCGGACTCCAACTCGCTTATCTCTGATTCCTCTGCATCGATTTGTTTCTGTGTTTGAATTCTTGCTAATTGTGCCATGCCTTTTACTTGCACAAATAATGGCATAGGGTTTGTACCGACATATGACTACCGACATATGACAGTAGAATGCTTTACTATAACGTGGATGGGCGAGAATCAGGATTGATAAATCATGTCTGAAATGATTGCATATTGTGGCTTGGACTGCTCAAAATGTGATGCGTTCATAGCGACTCAAGCTGGAAACATAGCTCAAAAAGAGAAGATTGCTGAACGATGGTCGAGAGAGCTCAACATGGAGTTCACATCAGAGGATATCACCTGTGATGGATGCAAGTCAGATAGAATATCTGCTTGGTGTCGAAGTGTCTGTAAGATTCGACCTTGTGCAATAGGTAATGGAGTGAACACATGCGCACATTGTGCTGACTATAGATGCGAGCAACTAGATGAATTCTTGACAGACGAACCAGAAGCAAGAACGACCCTTGACAAGATCAGAAAGGCAGGTCACAGTACAAAAAAACACGCTCTCTGGTTTCTTTAACCAATCTGATTGTCTTGACTATAAGTTCCCACCAAAATCTCTATATGCGGAAGCGGTGCCACTCGCCATTTGTGGGCCAGTGGCTAAGCTAGGTATAGCGACAGTACATACAGAACTTCTCTGTTTGTGTTGAAGCTCTTAACTTGTTGGTCGTGGGTTCAAATCCCACCTGGCCCGCCATCCAATTCTCTTTTCATTCAGAAGTTTTGCATAATGGCCAGCGGTATGTAATATTGGCCTAACATTGCCAGTTCTTATCACTCCTACAACGTAAGAATGAATAAAACTGGCAATGGGAATTTTGAGTTCAAGTAGAGGTTATGGCCATCCCCAGCCTACCCCAGGATCAGGACTTGCTACTGGAATTGACCCACTACCTTCGCCAACTCCTGGATCAGGAGCGATTGGAATCATGCAACCACCAGGTCTTGGTTCACCTAGACCTGGATTAGGCTCATCCTTGAAACAATTATCACTATGAGTTCCGCCGGGTGGAATCCAAGGGTCAGGTCTTACTTCTCCTAAACCTGGATTAATCCTGTCTACTGGGATAGCCAGAACGATTGCTGGTGCCAGAAGCACAGCTACAAAACTAAATGCTACTATTTTCATTAACTTTTTCACGAAATCTC
>JAEORG010000238.1 GCA_016841005.1 Candidatus Thorarchaeota archaeon
GAGAGTTCTGTAACACTTGTTCAAGAAGTGCTCGAAGAGCTAGGAACTCCAGAAGAAATCGCAGAAGAATACGGTAAAGAACAAGTCATGGAAAAAGATTCGGAAAAGAAAGAAGACAGATTCCAATACTATGTAGTTAGACTTGTTGCAGCTTTTGTTGTTGCCATTCTTGCAGCATGGATTGTTTCGATAGTTACTGAAGGAGCTGTCGATTTCTATTTTGCAGTGGTTGTTCTTATGGCCTTTGCAGTGATCGAGTGGTTTGTGAGAGCTAAGCAAAGTGGAGAACTCTAGTAAAAACCCTCAAGTATCTGAAGTGTGTCTAAATTCCTATGAATGTTCAAACCTTCTATTTCGAAGAGGCTTCAAGAGTTGTGACTAATCAAGTCATCAAATATGTAAGAGAATTTCTCAATGCAAATCAAGAGATCAAACACATTATCGTCGCGACAACAGAAGGTGCAACTGGTCTTGCTTTTGCTAAGGCATTCAAGGATAATCGAGTTGTTGTAGTGACTCACCAAACAGGATTTGCAAAGCCGAATGAAAATGAACTCTCGGAAAGTTTACGCGTTGAAATAATCAGAGAAGGAGCTCAAGTACTGACTACAACTCATGCCTTTGCAGGAGTTCCAAGAGCGATTCGAAAGGAATTTGGAACATGGCAAACAACTGAAATTATTGCCGTGGCATATCGAACATTTGGGCAAGGAACAAAAGTTTGCGCTGAAATAGCAATGATGGCAGCAGATGCAGGTCTAGTCCCAGTAGATTCGAATGTAGTATGCGTAGCAGGGACGGGTAGAGGTGCGGACACAGCTTGGGTCGTTCAACCTGTAAATACACAAGCTTTTCCAAAATTGAGAATGCGGGCTTGTATCTGTAAACCTATTGAATTCTAAGGGAAGAATTCTGAATATTTATCCAAGAACTCCTTCTGTTCCTTATTCAGTTTCTTTGGAATCTCAATATTCACACGAACTAGTTGGTCACCCTTTCTGCCATCGTTGGTGTGAACTCCCTTTCCCTTCATCCTGAATAGTGTACCACCTTCAGTACCTTTTGAAATCTTCATCACGCTTGCTCCATGCATTGTAGGAACTTCCAGTTCACCACCATTAACAGCTAGTGGAAACGGGATGTCCTGTTCCATATACACATGCAGACCTCTTCGTACAAAAAATTCATGATGAGCGACACTAAACATTACAATGAGATCGCCATATGGTCCTCCGTTGGGTCCAGCATCTCCACCTCCTTGAATTCTGATGCCTTGACCGTCTTCAATCCCAGGGGGAACAGGAATGTCAATCTCTTTTCTTTCATCTTGAAGCCCAGTGCCACTACAAGATGCGCAAGGCTTGTCAATTCGTTCACCAGAACCACGACAAGTTGGACATGTCTGCGCTACACTGATAAATCCCATAGAACGAGCTACTTGACCTTGACCTCTACAGTCAGGACAAGTTACTGGTGAAGAGCCTGGGGCTGCTCCTGAACCCTCACATGTCTGGCAATGTATCTTTCTGTTGAATGCTTTCTTCTTTTCTGTTCCAAAGAACGCTTCTTCGAAAGTGAGATCAATTGTCACTCTCAGTGTTCTACCGGGGGGAGGACCAGCTCTTCCACGTCTACCAAATCCGCCAAACCCAAATCCGCCTCCACCTCCAAAGAAGGAACTAAAAAGATCTCCAATACCGCCCAAATCAATTCCTTGAGCATCAGCTGTTCCCCATCGATCATAGTTTGCTCGTTTCTCAGAGTCCCCGAGAACATCATAAGCAACATTAATCTCTTTGAGTTTCTCTGCAGCGGCAGGGTCAGGATTTCGATCAGGGTGATACTTCTTGGCTAGAGTCCTATATGCTTTCTTAATCTCCTCTTGTGTTGCAGTTTTTTCAACACCCAGTATTCGATAATAATCATCCTCTGCCAAGATAGTCACCACTTAATCAAGATTTAATCCAAATCTTCGAAATCAACATCAACGACATCTTCATCAGAAGCGCTTTCGGACTTTGGATCTGCACCTGGTTGCGCACCCATTTTCGAAGGGTCGAATCCACCCATACTAGATGGATCGAATCCCTCAGGACCACCAGAGGCGCCTGCTTGACCATAAGCTTTCTCAGAAATCTTGTAGATTATCTGTTGAAGCTCTTCTGTACCTGACTTCATTTTTGCATAATCATCAGATTCAATAGCGACTTGAAGTTCAGCTGATTTGGATTCAAGTTCTTTCTTCAAATCTGCAGGAACTTTTTCTCCAAGATCTTTGATGAGTTTTTGACCTGCAAAGATCATTTGGTCTGCTTTATTCTTAGTCTCAACTTGGTCTAATCTCTTAGCATCTTCTTCAGCGTACTTTTCAGCGTCTTTTACCATTCTATTGACATCATCATCAGTGAGATTGGTACTCGCTGTGATTGTAACAGACTGCTCATTACCTGTTGCAAGATCTTTTGCTTTAACGTTTACAATACCGTTTGCATCAATGTCAAAGGTCACTTCAATCTGTGGCGTGTTCCTTGGTGCAGGAGGAATTCCAACGAGCTGGAACTTTCCAAGAGTCATGTTATCTGCTGCAAGTTTTCTTTCTCCTTGCACGACGTGAATTTCTACTGCTGGCTGATTGTCTACTGCTGTAGTAAAGATCTTACTCTTTCGAGTAGGAACAGTAGTGTTCCTTTCGATTAGAGGTGTAGCAATTCCACCTAAGGTCTCGATGCTAAGTGTAAGAGGTGTAACGTCTAGAAGTAGAATATCCTTCACATCACCAGCCATTACTCCTGCTTGAGCTGCAGCTCCAAGAGCAACGCATTCATCAGGATTGATACTCTTATCACCTTCTTTGCCAAACAGATCACGAATGATTTTCTGAATCATTGGCATTCGAGTAGCTCCACCGACAAGAAGGATCTTTTGAATTTGCTCAGGTTCAAGTTTTGCATCGCTGAGAGCCTGACGAATTGGGCCCAAAGATGCTTGAACAAGATCGTCTGTCATCTGCTCAAATTTTGAACGAGCAAGATCAAGATTCAGGTGTTTTGGACCACTAGCATCTGCAGTGATGTATGGAAGGTTGATGTTTGTTTGCATCACAGTAGATAACTCAATCTTAGCTTGTTCAGCAGCATCACGAACTCGTTGCATTGCTGAAAGATCGCTGGTTAGATCGACGCCGGTTTGATTCTTGAATTCCTGAACCATCCAATCGATGATTCTCTTATCCCAATCGTCTCCACCCAATTGCGTATTTCCACTTGTAGAGAGGACTTGATATACGGTTTCGCCTTCAGCCTCACCGATGTCTAGAATAGATACATCAAAAGTTCCACCACCAAGGTCATAGACTAAGACTTTTACTTCCTTACCCTTATCCAGACCGTAAGCTAGTGCAGATGCAGTTGGTTCGTTCACAATTCGTTCAACTTCAAATCCAGCTATTCTTCCTGCATCTCTTGTAGCCTGTCTTTGACTGTCATTGAAATAGGCTGGAACCGTGATTACAGCTTTTGTGATAGGCTCACCAAGATATGCTTCAGCATCCCTCTTCATCTTTGTAAGGATCATTGCTGAGATTTCTTGAGGTGTATATTCCTTATCACCAATCTCTACCTTGTAATCTTGCCCCATTTTTCGTTTGATTGAACGAACAGTGCGTTCGGGCATGGACACGGCTTGCCGCTTTGCAAGTTCGCCCACAATAATTTCACCTTTTGGTGTGATTCCCACAACTGAAGGAGTTAGTCGCTTTCCCTCAGCATTTGGTATGATAGTTGGTTTGCCTCCTTCCATATAGGCAATACCACTGTTTGTCGTACCTAGGTCAATACCTACAATCTTACTCATCATTATTCACCGTTTTCATCTGATTTGGTTTCACTTTTGTTATCGTCAATTTCAGTAGGTTCAGTTATGTGATGATTGACACTTACCACAGCAGGTCTCAGAACCTTTTCTCTGAACATATATCCACGTTGGTATTCTTCAAGGATAATTCCATCAGGTTTGTCAGGAATATTCACTCTATTGACTGCATGTTGGTAGTATGGATCAAACATCTTTCCAATAGATTCGATTGGACGCACTCCTTCAAGAGCTAACATCTTTTCGAATTGTTGCTGAATGGCTTTAATTCCTGCTTTCGCTGAAGCAGGATCGGTCTCGAAGTCCATATCTAATGCTCTATGAAAGTTGTCATAGATATCGAGTACTTTAAGGAGGATTTCTTCGCTTGCAAATTTCCTAACCTCGAGAGAATGATTGTCCATGCGTTTTCGATAATTATCAAACTCCGCTTGCAATCGTTGTAGACGGTCCAAAAGCTCGTCTGATTTCTTTTGTTCCTCGAGGAGAGGATCTTTGGTTTCTTCAGTATCTTCAATGTCTAAAAGAACTTCATCAGACTCGTTATGATTTTCGTCTTGTGTCTTGTTTTGCTCTTCTTGCATTGTGATGTCTACCTACCTACCTACTTGTGCTAGAACTAGCTATGGTGTACAGAAAGGAAACCGACACGAATGTCGTTTGGAAACTGACTCCTCGACAACAGTTTCCCTTGGTGACTCAGAGCGAAACCTGATTTATCTTTAAAAAAACCTTTCGACAGAGGAAAGAGAATGATAGTCTATAGCTAAAGATAGAAAACATATACAAGTGGAATGTGTTCACTGGAAAGTAAGATGTCCATTCAAGAGAGTATTCAGAAAGCAAGAGAAATGATAGCCAGAGCAGAGAGGATATCAGCTCTGACAGGTTCCGGCATTAGTGTAGATTCCGGTGTACCCGATTTCAGATCAGAGGGAGGTCTTTGGAAAAGATATGATCCGCTCGAGCATGCGACACTTGAGAGCTTTGAGAGAAATCCAACAAAGTTCTGGACAATGGGTAAGGAACTTGCTGAAACCATTTTGAAGGCTA
>JAEORG010000239.1 GCA_016841005.1 Candidatus Thorarchaeota archaeon
CTGACATTTATGTTCCTCATATCAGGGAGATTTTGGAAAAGATGAACAAGGTTCGCGGACAAGGGCCTCCTGTTCCTGTGGAGGCGCATTCCTAGAAAATCAATTTAAGATTTTTTTGAATGAGGCGAAAACACTGGATTTTCCATAATTCTGCAAAAGGATAAAACCTCTCTTGCGCCTTGTGAATTGGCGAGGGATTTGAAGTTTCATGCTGAACCTTGGACCATGTACATAACGAAGGCAAGAGTAATAACAATCTCAATCCTTCTTATTGGATACCTTCTTTTGTCTGCTAATCAATTGTCTATCGATCCCACCTTCCGACCAAAAGGAGAAATGGAAATTGAATACACAACTCCCATCGACCAAAACTTGACCTATTTTGTGGAGAGAACGCCTGCAGTTTCAATGAATTCTCACATCGTGGTTAATACTTCTGACATTGATTATCATGGGAATTTCCCTGCTTTTCAATTGCCTCGTTTCGATTATGATCGGATAGTGTTCAATGTAAGTTTAGAATCTACAAGTTCCGTAACTGCTGTTACATTTGCCATATCTTACAGCGGTGTGGGTGTTAGCCTTAGTGAGGATGTAAGTGAACTCAGCGTAGTATCTATTGAGTTGAATGTATCTGAAATCAAAGAACAATCAGCTTTCTGGCTTGTTGACCTAAATGCAAGAATAAGTCCAATTGATAGTCTCATTATCCACAATCTAATAGTCTGGGTCTATTCCTCTGTTCCTCTTGTACCAGTTTCAATTGATCTGCAGACAACAAATGGGCAGAGTCTATTTGAAAGCACAATGTTTAGGAACCTCTGGCATTGGCCCAATCTTCGCCTCTATAAAGACAATAACACATCGAACATTGATAATTTGTATCCACGTGAAATCAATCACACATTTTATGTCCGACCAGGAATGCTCAATGGTACGGCAAGATGGGAGCCAGAATATTATAATTCATTTCCATTAAATGTTCTATACTTTTCAAATGAATCTGTTCTGATAAAAGTTAGACTTCTAGCTATCAATGTTGAACTTGATGTCAATACATCTTATCCCATCACACATATCTACATCTCTGGATATAATCATTGGACCTATGATCTCTATGTTTCACCTGATTTGATGCCCCCTTCCCTCTATATCCCGCCTGATTACGAAGTCTATATTACGGTATCACTCTCTGAGATTTCTAATAATATGCAACCATTGATCACATCTTCTTTAAGTCGGCTCAATCTAAATGGTTCTTACAATCTCCGCGCTCATGTAGATTTTAATAGTCCTACATTTGGCGGATTTGAATTTACAACTGACTTTATTCGGGTCATACTTACTTTGACACTTTTTCTCCTTGTCCTACTTAGATTGTCACTGTTCATAAATAATCCCAAGAGAAAAATTCCCAAGGATTTCAGATTGATACCTTCTATTTCGTTTGGTATTCTCTCACTGCTTCCATGGTTCTATAACACGAATTTCTTTCCTCAACCCTATCAGGAATTCACTATCCCCATTCATAGTATTTCAATGGGTCCATTTCCTCTTGTTGGTTTTTGGACCGATGGATCCTCAATTGCCTGGACTGTCACATCTGAAACACTAGTTTGGTCAATTGTCGCAATCGCTCTCTACTGGCTTCCTGTTCTAGGAACTGCAATTCAATTCAGCACACCCAGTAATAGACTAAATGATATCAAGATGGGAATTTTGCTTTTTATTCCATCAAACCTGATTTTATTCGTTTATCTTGGATTAGAGAGCATAGTTGGAGGATTTGGGAATCTTGTTTTCCCATTGGCAATCGGGCTTATTATACCAACTGCATGGCTGTTTTTGATTTGTGTAATATCGATTGCAGGGAAGTATAAGACAGTCCATTTGCAAAGCTTGCTTTCCAGAGATATGGTCGCGACACCGGAGTTGAAAGAAATCATAGAAACAAAATCGGAAAAAGACTCACCTGTAATTCAAAATCCCCAAGATTATGATACGTGGAGAGGATGGTTTGTGCTTTTGTTACTATTTCTATTGATACTTATTCCATACGCTCTAACTCCTAACGGACTTCCTTTCTTTCCCCTCCCAGGATTGTATCATATTGGAAATATGTGGGATTATTCTCATTTAGGGCTCGCGTTTTTGCTAATTGAAATACCCTACCTTATGGGCGGCTTTCTCGCGATACACTCAATGTGGAGATTTTCTCGAAGAAAGGTTTCGATTGTTTGGGTATGGATTGGGGCTGGAATGCTATATCTCTTCACTATTCCAGGTATCATGCTTCTTGGATTTACTGCATTTCCTCTCCCTGCAATCATCTTTGTTTCACTATCGATTCTTCTATGGTTTAAACAGGCATATGAGGACGCAGGTGAATCTGAGATAGTATCTGATACAGCTAAAAGTGATGCATTCATATAACTCATTTAATTTTGTGAGACAACGATATTTTCAATCACATCTGATAGGTGCTGCAAAACAGGTCCTTTGTATCCCAGATTCCTAAAGTCATCAGCTGTGAACATCCTACTAAGAGCTAGAAAACTGCAGAATCCCTTGGATCGTTCAAAATCCTTTAGAGAGTCTCCGACGAACACCATCTTCTCAAAGGGGACATTGAAGTTCTCATGAATGTGCTTGAAATGATCTGCTCCTTTCTCAAAACCAGGACGGTAGCCAAGTATCGCTTTGAATAAGTGCAATATGCCTAATCTTCTGAAATATTCTTCAATGGTCGGTTGGAAAGTTGACGATGAAACAAACACATCAATTCCCATTTCTAGGATTTTTTTGACTGTTGCCTCTGCGTCGTGGAATAATTTTTGTTCGAAGATTCGTTCTATTTTCAAATACTCAAATTCCTCAATTGCTTGCTCGTTCCTGACATCATCATCGAAATTCATCTTGACTTGCTGTTCGTATGGTAGCCCTGTCGTCATTCGGTATCGAGATGTCGCCTCTTCTCTTGAGACACCAAAGTACTTCATCATCATCTCAACACCAATACTCTCAAGAAAGGGCATGCTATCCGCTAGTGTACCATCAAAATCGAATATAATCGCCTTGCAGGTTATCTTTTCAGTCATGGAGTATCACTGCTTCCTTTCCGAACTCGATGTGTCTTTGGTTTCACATTAGAGAATTGTGGTGTGGCTCTAGAGCAGCTATTTTCGTTTCTTCCTATAGTCGTCTATGCAGCGGCTTATTGTTGAAAATGCTTCACCAAGCTCTCTGAACTCCTTAATCTCAGTATGTCCGCCTTCTTGAATTTTGTATGTGGCGTAGAAATGCTTGAGTTCATCAATATTGCTTCGAGGCACATCGATAAGGCTTTTCACATCTCTATAATATGGATCATTGACCGGTACTGCGATTATTTTATCGTCAATATGACCTGCATCATCCATCTCCATTATGCCAATAGGTCTTGCCTTCACTAGACACCCTGTAAATGTTGGTACACTGATTAGAAGAATCACATCCAGAGGGTCATCGTCATGATCCAAAGTCTTGGGAATGAAACCATAATCGAACGGAGCAAACGTATACAGAACTCTGTCCAGTCTAAACACATTATTCTCAGAGTCATATTCATACTTATTCTTGCTAGCGCGAGTCATTTCAACAACAACATAGATCTCGCTAGGTGGATTTGGTCCAGATGGTAGGTCATGAAGGTAATTGGTCATAACTTGCCATACATATCATCCTACAAATATTATTCGACCTGTATACATACTACTTACTAATCACACTACAAGCTTTTATGAGCCTCTCTTACATCATTTGAGTGTCACGCTTATACTGAGGGTACGAATAATGTCAGATTCTGAGCCTGAAATACTTCCTGATGATAAAGCTGAATTACTAGATGTTGGCTCACTCTTCAAAGGAACTGCAACCATTACATTAGTTGCCGAGATTATTGCTGCTATCATGTTGTTAGGTTCTTCTACAGCCTATGTTGTTAGCCGCTCCGGTCTAATCGAAGAGATTGAGTTTGATGTGGCGATATTTCTTCTTCTTGGCGGTGCGATGGTGACATTATTCCTTTTTCTCGCAGCAATCAGTTTCTTTGTTAGGTTCAACAGAAAAATTGGTCGTTCGGTCATTGGTGATGGCATCGGAGAAGTAGATCTCAACCGGCCCGGAGTCAAGACAGTTGTTATTATCTATGGACTTGCAGTAGGGCTTATACTGATTATTGGAGTGTACGGCTATTGGCTTGTGTACAAGTACTTCTTCGCTCCGATAGCTCTTACTTCTCTGAGTTTCTTAGGTGTCTCACTATCGTTGGGTATTTTGGTCATGTCGTTTTTGACTCAGATTGTACTCATAATCATTGGGAGAACTGCAACTACAATCATAAACAAGGTCTTGGCAGCAGATAGCTAGGCTCTCTTCTAAATAAGGGCGAAGTTTAATTGGGTATCATACCCGCACCATGGATGGTGCTCATTTGTGAAATTGAAGCTCTGGCAATTCTCGTATATCATAGGAATGCTGATTGTGGTCCCATTGCTCTTCCTCGATATGTTTGGACTGCATACTATTCTTGAACCCATCATGCCCTATTTGGAACTAGTTGGGGGCATCATGGTAATTGCAGGCGCCTGTGAGGCTTTCGTACTTTCAGTTGAAGGTCTTGCACATAACATGCATCTTACTGATTATGTGGCAGGAATCTATGCTAGTATAGCTAGCACAATTCCAGAGTTGTTTGTTCTTCTCTTCCTTCTTCTGGGTGGACAATATGAGATGGCTTGGATTCTAGCACTCGCGACCATCTTCATGAATAGTCTAGTATTTGCTCTTTACACACTCGTCCTACCAAAGGATCATGAAGGTAACTTTAGACTTCCAGATGCAATTCATCATGTTGGTTCAGATTTACTTACAATGGGAGCTGTCATCTCTCTATCAGTAGGTCTGTCAATGATGCTCGTGCATCTATTTCCAATGACTCCTGGAAATGAACTAATATCCCAATTTCTAGACTCTGGTGAACTGATTCTCTTCGGATTCTGCTTGATTATCGTCTTTTTGGCATATCTCTATCGAATTACGAAATACTATGGGAAAGTTGTTCCAAATACAGATGATCCGCTCTTGGATAGCGACTTAGTCAGTAAAGCTATGCCTAAGAAGACCCTTGCAATCTTTCTATCCTTCGCAGCCCTAGGAGCGGCACTGGGTGGTGAAGCACTCTCTTCCTTTGCTCACTTCGCTAGCGGACCAGAGGGACTTAATTTACCCATTATTCATGCAGCTCTACTTCTTGTGATATTTGGAGGTACACCTGAGTACATCATTGTAGCCAGTAGCCATAGGAAGGATGAGATTGAAGTTGCTCTGAGTAATGCATTCGGTGGTATTGTACAGGTATTTTTTGTTATCTTCGGATTTACAATGATAGCATCAGGACTTCTAGGATACATGGATCCCGTTCATCTAGGAACAGAGATTCTTCCGATTGAACTATATTCAGTTGTCTTGTTACTATTCGCATTTCCAACAATGTTCATCCTTAGAACAATGATTACTGATGACGCAAAGGTCAATGCATTAGAATCGGTATCGATGATTGCAGTATTCATTATGATGCTCTATCTTCTACTTGTGTATGGAGGAATATGATTAGGACTTCACGTACAGAGAATGCATCAATAGTGGCGGTATTCTCCAAGCACCTGAATTTTGATAATGCAGCTGAGATTGACATACTCATCCGGCTTATCGCCTTCATTATGTTTGAGCGCCACAATCTCTTTACCAACAAAAGCGACACGTCCTTCAGCAACTATCATCATCCCTGGACCATAGAATCGAAGTCGCTCTCCCGTTTTGATTGAGTCTTGCAAAATACTTCTGAGAGTGTAGTCCTTCTGGATTTCAGACATGTGCATATATACTACATTCCGACAAAATAAGCGTTAGCCTTAACCAACTCTTCGATTTGTCGTTGATGAGGTTGAATTATCAAAATTTCAAAGACCGGTCTATTTGCCATGTTTGATAATTGTATCTCCAGTTTCCAGATATATTCAAAGAGATATTACCTGTCTAACAAGTTTTTTATCATGGAACAGCCTGATTCTTCGTTTAGGGAGTATAAATGTCGTTAAGTGAGAATGGTCCTGCTCAACGTTCCCAATTTAATACCAGGGATCTAATGCGATTTCTACCAGTTGTTATCATCGTTGGTTTATGGTGTGCTTTTGAGCTTAATCTATTCATAGAAATTCATGACTACATATTGATGAGAATCACATTTTCCGCTCTAGTAATCGTGCTATCATCCATGGTATTAGGAAGCGGGGATGAGAATCTGGGTCTCTATAGTCTGACAATTGGTGTCTGTCTTTATTTTGGTTCATTAATTGCTTCTTACGGTCTTCCACTTGGGCTCCTGCTTGAGTTTGAAATTCGAGCTCTCCTAGCTCTCTTGAATGCAATTGGTGCATCGATTAGCTTGTTCGGTGCAGTATCTCTTAGTCTTTGGCTATCAAACACTCGTCTTAACTATGAGCAAAAAGAAGTGAAATATGGTGCTCCAATTCTATCTGCAATCGTTGTGTTAGTCTGGATTGGTATTGATACCGCATTGATTCTCCCTGGTGTAATTTTGGTCACACTTCCGGGGGTTGAGATTCTTTTCTATATCGGCTTAATAATGACTACAAGCATTTTCATTCCAAGAAGACAAATCATGTCGATTTTCTTCTTCACCGTTGGCCTCGGCATAACAATGGGAGGTTTGCTGATACTCACCCGTGCAAGTAGTCTCGATGCCTTCCTTTTGGGCTTTTATCTGCGTATCTTCGGGACCATACTCCTGATCCTTTTCGCGCTCCCACTAAGTGCAAGTTCTACCTCATATAGAGCAATTCCAGAGAGTGGGCTATATATCACTGCTGCAACATGGTTCTTTCTTGAGATACTTTTTGGTGGAAATTCGTTTCCGTTCACTGTCTTTCGAGTATTCGTTATTATCGTAATCATCATACTTGCATTGAAAACACTGAGAATCAATAGCCCGACTAACATGATGGTTGGAATGATTGTTGGCGCCGAACTAGCTGTTATCGGTTTCTACATATTCACAATGGCATACTTACTACCGATGAAAACGGCTGCTGAATATGCTGGACTTGCACTCACGATAACAAGCCTAACTCTATGTCTGTTCTGTACGCTTTCTTTTGGTGAATCGTTAAGACGAAAATTCAAGGATAGTAGAAATATGACTCTTGTACTAGGACTAGCCCTTATTCTGTCTGGTCTTGCGTTCGGGATATCTGCACTATTCTTGCCTTTATTCTACTTCTCCTTGGATGTTCTATTTCTTGTATTGACTGGGCTCGGCTCTATGCTAATTGTCATCAAGCCAAGTAAAGTTCTCAACTACATATTCATCATTGCAACTCTGTTGACTGGCGCAATAGTGCTTACTGAATTCTTGATATCATTGCAATTCCTGTACTACTCTGGTTTGACTATCATGATTTTCTCTTCTATCCAGCAATACCGCTTGGAGTCCACGAAAGAGAGTAACTTATTCACATCTTGAATTTGCATAGAATTGTTCCATTTCATAAATCTCTTAACTTATCGGAGGTTCACTTTTGCGTGTTAAAAGGAGATTATCCGATGAAGTATATCATGTTCTGGGAATACGACCCTGGTGATCACAATGTGGTCATTGAAAAACTGAAAGAGTTTCGAACTATAGTAAAGAAGAATCCTGACCAACACGCAAAGTTCATCTCAAAGAATTTTACAATGGTCGATGGAACTGAAGGCTTTCAGCTTGTGGAAACTGATAATGCAGAGCACCTCGTCAAAATTACCCGTCATTATCTTCCAGAAGTCAGTTTTAGAATC
>JAEORG010000025.1 GCA_016841005.1 Candidatus Thorarchaeota archaeon
GATGATGTCGATTTAGTTTCGGGAACATATTCCTCTCCATCATCTCGAAATAAGTCAGGAACTTCATAATTTGGAGCAACCCCAGCCTGCTGATACTTTCTTGAGAATTGCATGAGTCGACCAGCACATTGAGCTACAGCATGTCTACTTAGACCCTCAACACGAATGTGACCATAAATGACACCAACATAATTCTCCAAATCTAATTCTGAGATGGTCTTTTCAGCAAGTATCTTTTTACCTCTTACCACTCTACAAGCCCACATCTCATTCATAACCCCAGCTTGAGCTGAATAGCTTGTGTTCGTGATTGCTACAAGTGGAGATATTGGATAGAAGTCACCCATTATTCGAACCTCCGGTCAAAGAAGATACTCTAAAGACACTTGAAAAGCATATCTGGAATGTAGTTTGTGTGCTAACTACCCTAACTTGACCTTCAATGTGATAATTGAATAGGGGTCGACAGAAACTATAATGCTATTTCCATCATGCTGTAACTCCCCAATTTCATTTTCTATTAAATCAAGTAATACAGCATGATACACTGTCTGATTGAATCGAAGTGTACATCGACCACTCTGACCATTATATTCGTACAGACGAATGATATACTCGGAAGCAACATCTGATGGTTTGATACATGATAAACCCAAATCGACACCCTCAATTTCTAGGAAGGACTTCTTCAATGGTCGTTCAGCAACACCACCGAGAATGCGGGAATTGGACAGAGGAAGCCGATATTCCGCAGATTTTTTGATAACCAGTCCAGACTGCCAATTTCCTTCATGAGGAATTAAAGAGATACTAAAGTGATGTGTCTCATTTTCATTTGCCATTGGAGTATCCAGTACATCATCATCCAAACCATGTGAGAGATGATTTACACTCCGCAACAACGTAGTACTTAGAATACCATCAACATATTGGAATTCATGAAGACCTATAGTCGAAAGAGCAAAACCTGATTCTGGTCCTGAAATATCTACCCAGTCAAGTGCATGGAAAGTTCCGTGACCGTGGTCTATATACGCATCTATTCCGTTATGCATTAAGATTCGTTCTTCAACCCCAAATTGGGCTCCACTATAGACCTTTGATGAAAAGATTTGCAGCGGTATGTTATATCTTACCCTTCTGTTTCTTCCTTTGAAAGAAATGTCGATATCCATGTCTACTCTGCATAAAGATGAATACATCGTCACTGTCTGAATAATCTCACTTTCTGCAACCATATTTCGAATCTGCACAACGACACGAATTGGTCCTTCCTCAAGAATTGAAATCTTTGCTGGACTTCTTAGAGAAGTGATACGTGACTCTTCACTAGTCAATGAAGAAGGCGCATAACGATAGAGATCACCGATATCACTATCCATTGAAATTGACGAGCTCTCACGATTAATTAACTCCATTTGGGTTTTTTTATCAAATAGTCTGGAAATTCCACCATTAAACTCATCAAATTCTAGAATTAATTCTCTGGATTCAATCCAAGATTTTCCAGATTTCAAACCAGTATCAAACTCTGGTTTTGTATCAACTTCACGAATAGTATAAACACTTCTTCCTAAGGACGGGACATCTTCTGCTAAGAAAATCAAATCAATTGACTGAGATTCTTCATGCTCCCTCAAAATCTGATATGGTACTGTATTCCCACTTGGTGATTCAATCTCAAAGAAATTCTTACCTAGAGAGATTCTATCCAGTTGAATATTCACAACACCACTTCGATTCCATGGAACAGGGTTATTCACAATTATTGAGATGCCTTCATTATTGCTACTTAATCCTATTATTCTCGTGCTAGACGCATGTTGAAGTATTTCTTCAGCCTTTTCGATTGCCTGTTTATATCTTGCAACGGCAAGCCTGTATGACGTGTCCGAAATAGTACCACGAATTATATTATGATCTTGGTTGAAAAGAAGCATTCTCCAGATGTTGCTAAGATTTCCATTTTGTGAAATATCACCATTCTTGGATAAGGCAAGTTCACATAGGTACAATAGAGTTTCCAATTTGCGATTCAGAATCTTAAGTCTGATACGGGAACTAAGTCCTCCAGAACATATTGCACTAAATCGACCAGATGCCAACTCTCCTGAAATCAATGGCAACTCAGCTAGTACTGTCTTTAGTTTATCAGTAAAATCACGCGGTGTGCCTATTGACGCATTTGTTTCCGGAAAGGTATCATTCCACTTCTTCACAATGTCTGCTAGATGAGGTGGAGGTGGAACTAATTCACCTCCGACTGGTAAAAAGACATTATGAGACGCACTCATTGGGCCAGTTTCATCAACAAGATGTAATAGATTTGAGAAGGCTTCACGTGTGTTCTCAGATAACCATGCTGCAGAATCATAACCTTTGGATAACCAGACAGCATTTACCCGACTACCATCTGGCCCTATCCAGATATACTCTGTAGGAGATTTTTGTAGTTGTCCTCTCCAGAAGTAGTAGGCATCAATACCAACTTGCCTAAGAATCTGAGGCATCTGAGAACAGTGCCCCGCTGAATCAACAGCCCAACCTGATTTAACATTAACACCTAGTTCACTTCTGATATAATTCATTCCGTAGACAAACTGTCGAACAATAGACTCTCCACTTGGAATGATTAAATCTGGCATTACATAAGTACCACCGACAATCTCGATTCTGCCCTCCAGAACCTTCTGATGAAGAACATCCCAATAATTCGGGAATAGCCTGCGAAAACCTTCCAACAGAGTGACTTGGTCTATACAGAATTTGTGAGATGGGTTCACCTCTAAGTAATCTAATACACTCTTGACATTCCAAGCAACAATACTGATGTTGTGTTCGTAGGTATTTGTCCTTGCATTATCAAAGTGAATGAATGGACATAATGTGATCGTCCAGCGCTCTCCCACAGTGGTTCACCATTATGCAGGGTGCAATCTGCTTAGAAGAGATGGTCGGGTCCAGCCTTAAAGGAATATTGTATCCTCAGACTGAACCCATTTGAGAATATGATTACATATATTGTGGAAGTATGTCCTTCGATTTTTCAGGCTGCCGCTGTTTGACAACTTCTGCCATCTGAAGAAACCGCTTAGCATCTTCAGCTGTTATTGTAGGTCGAACTTCTTTCATAGCTTGTTTGAAATGTTCCATCGTGACTGGTTTAGGTTTCCAATCATCTCTAACTGCGGCCATTGCAGCTTCTCTTGTGAGTCCCTCAATGTCAGCACCAGAATACCCTTCAGTCTTCTCCGCAAGTATTCCAAGATCTACATCATCAGCCAATGGCATATCCTTAGTATGGACCCTTAGTATCTGTTCACGAGCTGGTAGGTCTGGAGGTGGGACAAATAATACTGCATCGATCCTCCCTGGACGAAGTACTGCAGGATCCAAGATATCTGCCCTATTAGTTGCTCCAATTACTAGGACATTCTGGAGCGACTGCATACCGTCTAATTCAGCTAGAAATTGATTTACAATTCTCTTGCTAACACCAGTATCATCTCTTTGATTTCGTGATCCCATAATTGCATCAATTTCGTCAAAGAATAGAATGCATGGTGCAGTTTGTCTTGCCTTTTTGAATATCTCTCGAACTGCTTTCTCAGATTCACCTACATACTTGTTGAAAATTTCTGGACCACGTATTGAGATAAAATTGGCTTCGCTTTCTGTGGCTACTGCTTTTGCTAAGAGAGTCTTTCCTGTCCCTGGAGGTCCAAAGAGAAGAACTCCTTTTGGAGCCCTAATTCCCATCTCTTCAAACACTTCAGGATGTTTCAATGGAGCTTCAATTGCTTCTGACAGTTGAGCTTTCACCCGCTCAAGCCCCCCAACATCCTCCCATTTGACATTAGGTTTTTCGACAAGAACTTCTCGCAATGCAGATGGAGAAACTTCTGCCATTGCCAAATCGAAATCTGACTGAGACACAAACAGATTATTCAGAACATCTGGCGGAATATCACCACTCTCTGGATCCACATGTGGAAGCGCTCTTCTCAGAGCTTGCATTGCAGCTTCCCTTGCAAGAGCTGCTAGGTCCGCTCCAACAAATCCATGAGTAGTAGCGGCTAGTTTCGTAAGATCAACATCTTCAGCTAAAGGCATTGCTCTTGTATGAATCTGTAAGATCTCAAGTCTACCAATCTTATCAGGTACTCCAATCTCAATTTCTCTGTCAAAGCGACCTGGTCTTCTAAGAGCTTCATCTACATCATCTGGTCTATTGGTGGCACCGATTACAATTACTTGACCTCTACCTGCGAGACCATCCATTAGAGCTAATAGTTGAGCAACAACCCTTCTCTCAACTTCACCTGTGACTTCTGCCCTCTTGGGAGCAATACTATCAAGTTCATCAATGAAGATTATACTAGGTGCATCCTTCTCAGCATCTTCAAAAGCTTGACGAAGCTTCTGCTCGGATTCACCGTAAAATTTTGACATGATTTCAGGACCGTTAATCACCTTGAAATTAGCTCCAGATTCATTAGCAACAGCCTTTGCAATAAGCGTCTTACCTGTTCCTGGTGGTCCGTGTAAAAGAACGCCTTTTGGTGGAGAGATTCCCAGTCTCTTGAAAAGCTCAGGGGACTTCATAGGCAGTTCAATCATTTCTCTAATCTTCTGAAGTTCTTTCCCTAACCCACCAATATCCTCGTATGTAACTGTTGGAACAGAAAGTTCCTCTGGCTTGACTGGTTCTGTTCTCAACTCAATACTTGTGCTTGGTGTAACTCGAACATGTTTTGATGGTTGAGCTGCAGTAACTGTAAACTGGAGACCCTTACCAATTGATGCTACAAGAATAGCATCCCCTCGAGTGACTGGTTTGTTGATCATTTGCTGCTTTACATAATCCTCAAAGCCTGGTTGAAATCGGATTGGTTGATTCGGTGCAAGAGTTACACGAGTTGCATCCTGTATGCTTACTTTACTGACCTCTACAACCTCACCTAGTCTTGCTCCTGCATTATTACGAATCAGGCCATCCATCCTAATCATATCAAGTACTTCATCTTCTTGTAATCCTGGCCATGCAATGGCAACTGTTTCACTCTGACCTTTAAGTAAAACATAATCACCAGACCTAATCCCTAATTGATTTCTCACATCTGAATTCAGCCTTACGATGCCTCTCCCTTGATCCTTTGGCATTGCGGCTGCAACTTTTAGTTTGATAGTATCTTCACTCATCTTTTACTCATCCGTCCTAATTACTTTCAAAATACCCTCTGTTTGATCACTTGATTCATCGTTAGCTTTCACCAGTCTTACTTCTATGACTCCATTCGTCTGTGAAACGCTTGACTTCGATATATCAACATTAAATGGTACTTCCAATTCTACACCTTTAGAAACAACCTCACTGAATCTAACCTCAAGAGTGTTGTTTTTGATTGAAGCAATAGGCGATTCGACTGTAGTTGGACTCTCAATAATCACCAAGTATTCATCGCCTAGATCGATGCTGTCAACAACTACCTCACGAGTAGGATTCATTTCTGGAACCATATTTTTCTCCGAACCTATTCGCATCTGAATTCCACTCTCATTGGGAAACATATCAAACGATTTCCCGAAGAACCTCTCAAACATATTACGGACTAATTTATCAAAATCATCATCAATCATTATAGGCACCTCGTGTGGGAGCCTGGGCGGCCCCTACAGCCGCCCTTGGAGTCACTTTGGGCCCCCTGTCTTATGTGATGCCAGCTGGCCCATCTAGGGACCAGTTGTTCACTAGTACTAGTGACCATTTGGTATATAAGGTTTATGACATGGGAAGAAGATGCGAACTCACTCCACAATCACACCTTCCTTTGCAAGTATATCACGAGCAATTACAACACCAGAAACAGATGCTTGCATGAGACCTCTGGTCACACCTGCACCGTCACCAGCAGCATAGAGGTTTCCTATAGCTGTTTCCAGGTTGTTATTCAGTTTTAATCGGGATGAATAGAACTTCACCTCTACGCCATACAGTAATGTGCCATCATCTGCAACACCGGGAAACAGCTTATCGAGTGCATCAAGCATCTCCATTATGGAGGTCAGATGCCGATATGGAAGAGCAAAACTCAAGTCACCGGGACATGCACTTGGAAGAGTTGGTTTAATGGGACTCCTAGCAATTCTTTCTGCAGTACTTCTCTTACCTCGTTTCAAGTCCGCTAATCTTTGTACGAGAACTCCATCACCTAACATATTTGCAAGATGTGCAATAGATTGACCATAAGAGATTGGTGCATCGAATGGTGCAGTAAACTTTGTTGATACGAGGAGTGCAAAGTTTGTGTTCTTTGTCTTTTTGTGAGCGAACGATTGGCCATTTACAGTAAGAATTTCATCATAGTATTCACTAGTCACGACCCCTCCAGGATTGAAACAAAATACTCTCACCTTATCATCGAATCTCTTGGAATAATAGATCAGTTTGGGTTCATACAGCTTTGAAGCTATATCGGACATAACAGGTTCTGGAATCTCAACTCGAAGACCAATATCCACATAGTTAGTTTCGGTATGCAAGGATAACCGTTGAGCTTGTTCAGATAACCACTTATTACCAACTCGTCCGGGCGCAGCAACAACATATTTTGCTGAGATGAAGTCACCACCGTTGGTCTCGAGACCAGTTACTCTGTTTTCATTCATATGGATATCTTTAGCTTCAGTTCGAAGGTTCACCTCTGCATGCTTACAGATGTACTCATACATTGCACTCATGATATCAATACATCCTTCGCGTCCGAGATGACGTATCTTCTGAGGAATGAGCCAAAGTCCAATCAATGCGGCTTTTCTGGTGTATTCTTCTATATCATCTTCATTGGAACCGAAGATTTCTGTTGGAGCGCCATATTCAAGATACTGTCGATCAACATATTCAATGAGATCTTTTAGATGAGTTTCCCCAATAATCTCATCAAGCCAACCACCTACCTGAGTTGATTTTGAGAGCTTGCCATCGGAGAAGGACCCAGCGCCTCCCCAGCCTGCAAGAATGTCACAAGGATTACATTTGGTGCAACCTCGAGCCATTTTTGAATTTGGGCATGATCTACCTTCAATACCCTTTCCTCTTTCAATCATGAGTACTCTCAGATCTGGTTTGTGCTTGATTAGCTCAAGAGCACAGAAGATTCCAGCGGGTCCGCTACCCACGATAGTTACGTCATAATCCAAGAGCCTTCACCTCAAGTGGGTGTCCCACAAAGCGACGCAACGTAGGTCTCACTTAAGGATTACTCCTTTCAAATTAAAATGCGGATTATAATGACTAGTCACTAGGAATACCCTTTTCAGTGAGTCTTAATCTCAACAAAAGAAGAAATCTAAGGTGTGCATTATGGCTCGATGTTCGCTCTGCGGAAATGAAGACCTAACTTTCACATGTCCCTATTGTAATGGTGTGTACTGTGTAGACCATCGTCTACCTGAGGGACATGGGTGTCCGGGAATTCACCTAGCAAAAGAGAAGGCGAAACGTCGAGTTTCAGATTCGTTAGAAGGCAGTGACTACGAACCGGGAGAAGATGTAATAATACAGGAAAAGAAAAGGACTACACAGAAACAACGTAGAAGGAGATACAGAAGATTCTCAGCTCAGGAGAGAAGAGATCTTACCATCTCAGCAATCCTTGTTATATTGGTTAGCCTCTCTTTACAAGCAGGTGGAATTATTCAGGTTTTTACAGCCATTCCTCAATTGATTTTGGGAGGATATTGGTGGGTACCTGCAATTGTTGCAGGGTCTCTGTTATTGGCATACTTCATTCACGAATTTTCACACAAGTTTGTTGCACAGCATTATAATATGTGGGCAGAGTTTCGTATGACAACTTCTGGATACTATCTATCCATCATAGCAATTCTATTTGCAATACCCATCTTTGGAACTGGAGTAGTCTTCACTAGCGGAGCAGATAGTCTAGAGAAAGATGGTAAGGTAAATGCAGCTGGTCCGTTATCGAACTTTATTCTTGCAGCGATATTTGCATCATTATCACTCTTCATCCCAATTCTAACTGGAGGGATATCATTTTACATCTACTGGATTCTTCAAATAGGTGTAAATCTCAATGCAATGTTAGGTCTATTCAATCTGATACCATTCCAACCTTTTGATGGAGGGACAATAATCAAATGGAATAGAGCAATCTGGATTCTGATGGTAGTATGTCTTCTACTATTACTCCTCTTTGGATATTTCGTGTTACCTTCTATATATCAGATGTTTCCTGCGTAATACTGTCATTCATAGTAGCATATTAGATATCCACAGTGAGTGTGGATTCCGCATGCTAACTCCTCGATATGTTAAACCTGAAGTGACTGAGCTATCTGTATCTGCCTGGTTCTATAGAAACCGCACATTAGCTGGATTTGATAATCCAGCTCGTTCACTCTATGTTACGATTCGAGAACTAGTTGAAAATAGTCTTGATGCGTGTGAAAGTGCTGCAATATTACCAGATATTAATGTTAAACTTGTACAGGTCGAAAAATCAAATGAAGGAACTGGAATTTCTTCCGGACCAGAGGTCTTTCTTCTTTCAGTACAGGACAATGGCACAGGGATCAATAGGGAAAATATACCAAGACTAATTGGAAAAATGCTTACAGGTACTAAATTTACACACAAACAAAGTCGAGGAACATTTGGTCTTGGTGGAAGTCTGGCACTCCTCTACGGTCAGGTAACTACTCAAAGACCCATTGAGATTGTCACGGGTCTTAGGGGTGAGAATCACTACAACTTCATTACTATGCGGCTTGATATCGATCAGAACGAACCGAATATTGTTAGCCAGGAACAAATTCCCAAGCACTTGAACGATAGTGGTACAACTGTGACCTTCTATCTCCAAGCTGATTGGATCCGGAGTAAGAGACGAATCCTAGAGTACTTTGCAAATACAAGTATGATTGTTCCATATTCTTCTATTTGGTTTCGTACTCCTGAAGGAGGCATAATCAAATACGACCGCCTCATTGAAACTTTACCAGTAGCAGCACAAGAAGTGAAACCTCATCCACAAGGCATTGATGTTGAATTTCTGAAGTCTATGGCATCAAATACAAGAACTTCAACACTCATTAAATTCCTAAAGAAAGCGTTCCAAAGGATTGGAACGGCTACAGCAATGAACTTCATGGAATATGCAGGACTTGACCCTAATCTGAATCCAACCGAACTCACAAATGACACACTTGTTAAAATGATGCAAGCATTGGCCAATTATGATAAATTCTCTGCGCCTACCGCCAAGGCACTTTCTCCTGCAGGAGAAGAAAACATACGAGCGGGAGTGATGCGTCTAAATCCCGAATTCATATCAACTACAAAAAGAACGCCTTCGGTCTATGCTGGGCACCCCTTCATTATAGAAGCAGCGATTGCTTATGGAGGCGCATTACAAAGTGGAGTCAATCTCTATCGCTTTGCAAATAGAATTCCACTGTTATATGATGAGGGATCAGATGTCTCAACAAGAGTAATTCGTAACTTGAACCTCAAATCCTATGGATTCAAACAGGATGACCCTCTTGCTTTCCTTGTACACATATGCTCGACAAGAATTCCTTACAAGACAGTGGGTAAGGAATACATTGCTGATGTAGATGCAGTCAGGCGAGAAATAGAACTTGGATTAAAAGATTGCCTTAGAAAACTGAGTGAACAAGTCAGAAGGAGAAATCGCGTTCAGAAGAAGACAAAACGCGAGAATCGATTGAAGAGCTATTACAATTTCATTTCAGATACATTGACTGAAGCAACTCAGAAACAAGTATCTCTGAATTGTCTATTTCCAGAAGGAGAGGATTGAATGGTAGTTTCAGGCTCAACCAATGTAATTGACATCATTGATCAAGTACTGCTCACACTTGTAGAAACTATTGAGGACGGAGAATTTCCTGAGATTGGATATTATAATTCGTCGAGAAAAAATGTCGACTTCAAACATGGGAGAGGGTATCAATCGATTGATGATACTCCTTCATTTATTGATGGCAGGAAGGTAGAAAGTGCTAAGACCATTGCATGCATTGTATATGGTCTATCCAGATTCAAGGAACACCTCGAACAAGGAATGTCAATGTCCTTACGTGATTTCTATTACATGAACAAAGTGAAACATGTTCAGGATGTTCTTAGGATTAGCAATCAAAACGAAACTAATAGAATAATCAATTTGACCGAGAGAATCCTTAGAATATCGGGACAGTCAATTCCACGGGAAGAATTCGGTGTTGTAAGTTCTCCGAAAGGAACTTTTTTCGGGGATGTATCATTATCGGACCTTTCTGGAAAGAAATTGAATTGCACGAACGCAGGAGAGTATGGTTGGTTCATCTCAAGTAGACCTTTCGAGGTGAAGATTCATGATATCAATATCGATGCTGCAGTGTTTGTAGAAAAAGAGGCAATGGCGAGGAACCTTATCGAGCTGGGTCTTGCTGATGAGCTCAAAATAGGAATTGGATCATTATTTGGCCAACCTGGTAGAAATATGCGTGCATGGATTCGAAGGCTGGCTGATCAAGAGGTACCCATCTTTGTATTAGTGGATCTATCACCGTGGTCACTTAGGATATTCTCTACAATTAAATCGAATTCAATTGAATTATCTAATATCCAAGGGTTATCTACACCAGAGGCACATCTAATGGGAATCACATGTTCTGACTTCTGGAGTAAGCGCGGTATGCTACATGACATCGAACATTCACTAGAA
>JAEORG010000240.1 GCA_016841005.1 Candidatus Thorarchaeota archaeon
AAAAGCAGAAAGGGGGGGAAACAATAGTTGAGCAAGAAATCTCTCCAGGTGGATATCTCTCAGATAGAAATGAAGAAAATCAATGAGATGCGATCAATATCCTATTCCCTTGATTCTCCGGATCTTGGAACAATGTATACTTCTGCTGCTAAACTCATGTCTTATCCAGCGGCAAAGTCGCTACTACCTAAAGCGATGAGCCTTCTAGCGACACCAGATGCAACCCTTCGTAGACTCGTATTTAGAATGGCGGGAAGGAATATCTACGGTGAATATATTCCAGAACTTTTCAGTTCAATGAAATTAATTAATCCTGCAGAACGAGAACAAGTTCTCCAAGGAATCGAAGAACTCTTTCAAACTACGGGAAGTCCTTCGTCATCATCAGAGCAGAAGAGATGGATTGTAGCGCTGAGCCTTGTCGGACATGAACATCAAGCAACAGTATTTGGTATAATGGCATCATTAGGTTCTGCGGGCCTTAAATGGGTGAAGAGTAAGATCAAAAATAGTGTTGAAACAATATCCATTGGCACAATTCCGAAATTACGAGCATTTGATGATAATGACCGGATAGAATTGGTCAAATTACTTGCTAATGCTGCTGCAAAGAAGAAAAGAGAATTGCTCCCGTATATCTGTGAAATTGTAGAGCCATCAACTTTGAAGTATCTGAAACCATTCCTTGACGAAGGAAAATGGCAGGATCGTGTTCATGTCGCAAGAGCTATTGGAAATGTTGGGATAACATCTACTACTGGTATTGTTATGGATATTGTAGCGGATCCTGATTGGAGAGTAAAGCAGGAGCTACTGGAGTCTGTAAATATTTCTGATTCGAAATTCTCTAGTTTAGTAAAAATCCTCTCGTATATGATAGGCGATTCTCATTCAAGAGTAAGAGGGCAAGCAGATAGATTGATTCTTGAGTTAGGTGTTTCGGAGTGTGTTGGTTCGAAACTTGAAACACAGCGAAACAAACTGCAGAAGCAGTTCAGAACACAACTTCTCAGAGGCGCGTCTGCCAACAAAGACATTTATTCAAGATGGCTTGGTGTAGAAGTTGAAGAACATCCAATACCGATTATATCTGATGAGGGAGAAGAGGAAGGAGTAAGTCTCTTAGATTTGCAACCTATAGAAAAAGAAGAAAAAACATCATCACCTAAGTTAGATTTGATGGCGGCGTTATTACGGGCAAGGGAGGATGCCTCACCTCAAGAATCAATCATCCCATCGTTAGACCAAGAAGATGACGAGGAATTGGAGTTTGACTCGTCCTTACCTAATACTGAGAAGTTCATGTTAATACTCAAGAAGCTCTCCAAAGGTGCAAAGAGAGGAGTGAGCTTGAAGAGAATCCGGAAAGAAGCTAGCTCTCTTGAGATGTCGGAAGAAGAGTTAGACGAAGCACTCTCAGAGTTAGAGCGAGATGGTTTAGTGTATAGATCTAGTAGTGGAACTATAAAACGCGTAGATATTGAGTTGTGAATTCATCATAACCTCGGAAAGCCTAAAGAGTATGTTAACTATTATCCTAGACTAGTAGGTGTAAGGATTGGTAGAGAAGACCGTCATCGAGAATGGGTTAATAGTCACTGGTGATGCGAAAGGCACTATAATTCCAAATGGATTTATTGTGATTGAGGATGAAAGAATCTCGAAGATTGGAAAGGGAAAATCCAACGATACGAGCGAAAGAGTCTATGATGCTACTGGATGTGTCGTTATTCCTGGTTTGATCACGGCCCATACTCATCTATACGGAATATTACTTCGAGGTGCTAGTTTAAACATAGAACCTCCGACAGATTTTGCTCAAATATTACAACGTATTTGGTGGCCAGTAGACGAAGCTCTTACAATTGAAGATGCAAAAGCAAGTGCTTTATCCGCATCTGCCGATATGCTACGAAATGGTTCTACTTTTTTTGCTGATACTTATTCTGGTCCTAATTCAATAGAAGGTAGCTTGGATGCCTGTGCAGAGGGAGCGGATACTATTGGAATCAGATCGATGCTCGCATTCGAGATGACAGAGAGAAATGATTCAGATGAGGCTAGTCGAGGACTGCATGAAAATGAGAGATTTATAGAATCACTCAAAAATCGCAAGACGCTAGCAAAAGGAATGATGAGCATTCACGCTTCATTCACTGTGGATGATCTCATCATAGAGAAGGCAGTCGAAGCTGCACATCGTCTAGAGGTTCCAATCACAGTACATACATCTGAGGGACTCGTTGACCTATATCATAATTTACAACGATATGGTGAAAGGACTGTTGAGCGTTTAGAAAGAGTGGGAGTCCTCGGAAAACGAACTGTACTAGCACATTGTGTGCATGTGAATAAACACGAACTCGAGTTGATATCAAAATCAGGTAGTTCAGTTGCGCATAATCCGATGAGCAATGCACTCAATGCAGTAGGGACATCACCTGTTCCAGATATGCTAGAAATGGGAATCACTGTTGGGCTAGGAAATGATGGCTGGATTTTTGATCCATTTGAAAATATGAGATATGCTCTGACAGTGCATCGACTCGCAAGAAATGAACCAGGTGCTATGCATCCTGATCAAGTATTTCGCATGGCTACTCTGGAGGGAGCAAAGGCATACGGACTTGAGAAGGAAATAGGTAGTCTTGAGAAAAACAAACTTGCAGACGTCACAATTCTTGATGCAACTAACATCCCAACCCCACTTAATGTTCAATCTGTAGTTGGACATCTAATTAATTCATTTAGCGGAAGAGATGTAAAAGATGTATTTGTAAACGGAAAACAAGTTGTTCGAGATAGAAGATTAGTTCTAATCTCTGATGAGGATGTTGCTGATATTTCCAGAAAGTCAGCTGAAAGTCTCTGGTCAAAATTAAATTAAAAATAGAATGGAGTGGGGATTCACCCCCAATCCCGATTATCTTCTCTTGCAAACTATAACAAGTACAAGTAATATAATCACACCAATTGCAATGTAGAGTGCATAATCCTGCAAAAATTGCATGATATCAAAACCAGCAACAGGGAGGCTCAATCTCTCAGCTGTGAGAGATTCCAGAACCGAGCTGTTGAGTGTACTTCGGGTTTCAACTGCATATTTTGCTAGAAAGCCATCACCCTTAGCGTAGGTGACTGAGATTGCAAACTCCTCAGTCGGAGTTGCATCTTGGCTCCATTCAAGGCCCCAAGTCTGTGCAGTATTGATATAGGACTCACCACTAATGATAGGTGCAATCAGTGATTGTAAATGAGTAAAGTTACCTATTGGTACGGCAATCTTGCTACCAACTGCAATAATACCTAGGAACAGAAGCACATACAGACCCATTGATGTACCATTTGCCCACCAGAATCCTACGTCAGGACCAGGCATTGAACTCCATGTATTCATTGGATCAGGAATTGCAAGAGCCGGCATATCTGTTACATTCAGATAGAAGTCTTCACTCATTCCGTCTGAACTTGTTAGCGAGTAGTCGAAGCGGTCACCAGTTGCAAAACCCCACTCAAGACCCTGAGAGGTTGCTGCTGCAACAGGTGTCACCATAAACATTCCGACTACAAGTAGCGCAAGCATAACTTGTAGCGTGCGTTTCATCCTTTATTTCTCCTAAACCAGTAGAATGGTTTCGCTTGAGCAAGTAATGAAGGTTGAAAAGGGCTTCGCTGATGAATACCCTAATGTAAAGACCATAGAGTTAAGGTTTTCAGCACTCACAAAACGGACAGATTATGGAATCTCATCCTTTTAACTTTGAAAAGCCAATTTTCGATGCCCATACTCATGTCATCGATATTGATGCCCTGAAGATGTTGGTTAAAGTCGAAGAAAAGTATGGGATAACTAAAGCTCTAACAATCGTTCATGGAGATTCTATAATAGAATATGAGAAGGTATTTCCTGAACGATTTATCTATGCGAGGTATTTCTCTGGATGGACTCTCTTTACGGAAGGACCTAAACAGGCAATAGAAGACGTGAAGACTCTAAGAGATAGGGGCTACGGAATGGCAAAGATGCATTTCGCACCATTTTGGTCAGATAGACTTTCAGATATTGAACACGTTCCTCCTATTGATAGCCCGAATTTTGATATTCTTTTTGATGCACTAATGGACGAGGACATCCCCGTCCTAGTTCATATTGCGGATCCGGATACCTACTTTGCATCACGATACACTGATTCAAAGGTCTATGGAACTAAAGAAGATCATCTTCTTGAATTCGAGAATAGACTATACAGGAATTCTTCACTTCGATTTCAAGCTGCTCATTTTGCAGCTCAACCAGAACCACACAGAATCTCAAATCTTGGTAGAATGTTCGATAAGTATCCCAATCTTAATGTAGACTTGAGTTCAGCTAGATGGATGTGTCGAGAGCTCGGTAGAAATCCAATGTTGTCTGGAGAATTTCTAGTTAGATATCAAGATAGAATTCTGTTTGCGACTGACTGTGTAGCAAGCGGTCTTGATTGGAATTATTACGAAGGTAGACATTCTTCTCTTAGAATGCTGCTAGAAACTGATGTTGAGGGTGTACCTCTCCCATTTTTAGACAAGGACACAGTTGACACCGGAGGGACTTTCATTTATGGCCTTGATCTTCCTGAAAAAGTATTGGAGAAAATATACTGGAAAAATGGAGAGAAACTTCACTCAGAACTATAGACTATCAACTCAGTTTCTGAATTACTTCTAATAACCTACTTCTGTCAAAATACACCTCATTACGAATGATCTTCATATCTGAGATATCAACGATATCCATACCATCTTCCTCAATTGTTTCATCGCCTACTGGAATCTCACAATGCCATTTTAGTACTACACCATTATCAGTTGGGTATATCTCACGTGCGCTCCAGATCCAATTTGGATTCGATTTCAAGAGTTTCTGAAAATATGGGAAAATTTCTTTCCGTCCACGGAGACCTTCTGGTTTTGCTGGATCCTTATAGAGTGCATCTTCGGAGTAGAATGTAATCAGATCATCTGGACGGTTACCTGTCCAACAGTCTAACCAATCAGTGATGAATTCTACGACATCCTCATATTCCATGTTTAACACCAGTCTATAGTAGCAAATGGTCTATTTCTTCTTTGAGGATACTTTCATTCTCTTTTCCAAATAGTCAGTCAGATTGGGCTGTGGATGCTCCTTCAATCGCCATCTTGACCCATCTGATTCCTTCTCAACGTAACCTTCGTCTTGAAGATTTCTAAGATGATAGTACACCGTCCAGATACTAATATCCAATACTGCTGCAACATCAGAAACCATTGTCCACTCGTCTTCTTTCAAGAGACCCAATATAGCATCACGAGATTTGAGTCCTCTCTCCACATTTCTGAGATTTTGAAGATAAGCTCTGGAATCGTATCTCACTTACATCTACTCATGAATTATATTTAACAAATGACTATCTGTGTATTGGTGATGATTATGGTATCATTTTGGAAGACCAACTAGGTCTCTAAAAGCGGCTGGTTCGCGTCCCTCTGTTATTGGCCGAATTCTATAGTCACGGTAAGTATTGCTTAGTTTTGCAGTGACCCTTGTACCCATCAATTTTTTGAACAGACTAGCTTTCTTTCCTCTCCAGAGATAAACAACTTTGTTTTCATGATCAACATAGACTAATACCTTAGTAGTGTCAACGGGGATGTCATCTCCTTTGCATTCGACTAACCTTGCGTCAGAATCAATCTCAAAGGTCTCGACCATCTTGCACCCCTACTCAACTCAGCTGTTGGAAATCGTTGTAGGCTTTGGACTTATTAATTGTTGTTGCTCTCATTTTCACAACATATCACAGACACTGATATATACAAAATCGTCGGTGAATGTAAGGGAGTAGATAATGTCATCTGGATCTACTGAATTGCGATTCATTGACAGAGAGCTGCGTAGAATCGAACTAACAATGAGAGGGGTAGTACATTCTTATCCACTCAATCCTCTACCAGATGACCTATACGAGGGCTTAGCTGCTGTAGTTGAGGGGGAAGGCACAGATATTGAGCGGCTCCAGAAAATCTATAATGCAACAGTAATGAAACCCACAATCTCCACCTTCAATTTTGAGAACCCCTTCCCTGTGAACTTGTGTACCAAGATAGCTAGATTGACGCTCACTGACGAAGCAATTGACAACTCAATCGAGGATATAGAGGGTCAATTACTCTCACTTCAGGGAATGCCATTTCAAGAAACAATAGCAGGGAGAATTGAAATCTATCGCGATATTTATCTTGATGACTCGAAGATTGATCGATTTAGATTAGGAGTCATGGAAATATATGGGGATAACACGTATAACAATATCAAGAGAGACCCCAGAGTTTCCATGACAATGTATTGGAGAGAACCAGAATCAGGTGCCTCGAAAAGCTATCAGGTCAATGCTATAGCGGAGAGTGTCGAACCAGGTCCTCCATTCTTTCGGTACATGCGTGTTCTGCGTTCACTATTCTCATCTCGTTTTGTTGAAACAAGGCGAGGAGGATATGTTGCAGCCTATAAACTGTGGATATCTGAATTACACGATAAGAGCCTCGTTTCCAAGACTGGTTTTGTACCTAGTAGTTAGTAAGACGAAGTAATCTCTCAGGTAATTCTTCAATTGAGGCAATATCAAGGACAACTCCATGGGAGATCTTTGCCAATTTCTCAGCTGCTCCCCGGTCGTATTGATGCCTAGGAACTAGAATGATCATCTGGATGTCGTGATGTCGCATCTGTACAGCGAGATCTTCGCAATCTTTCTGATCAAAGAGATATGCATCGGTACTGAATATGAAGATCTTCTCTTTTGCTCGAGTCTCCTCAAAATTCTGTATAGCGAGTTTCATAGATGATGACCCACCTGTGCCTCCTCCAGCTCGAACATCGAGTAGATCAGATGCAACTTTGTCAACAGACACTGACCTGTCAGGTATTTCTTTTACAATGTGAGTTTCACTATCGAACAACACGACACCAAAGTCGTCCTTCTGTACACCATAAAGACCTGCCATGACAGAAATTGAGAGCATCCCTAATTTCTCAGGAGCATTCATCGAGCCAGATTTATCAAGTGCCCAGAAAAATGCGCGATGCCCTTGATATGTTTCAGTTATTAGAAAGTCATCTGCATTTAGAGCATCAAAGGTACTTCGGCCCATAGATAGTAAAGAATCCATAGTTTCTTCGAGGTCTATAAGGTCTATGTCGTCTCCAATCCTAAATGGACGTACAGTTGTTGACTGTTGAATACCACCAAGCATCGAAGAGCCCATCGTTGCCCTAGCGAATCGCTGACCAAGATCAATTAGTAGACGACGAGCGATATCTTTCAATCGCTTCTTTATCTCTGGAGGAAGTTGATCACGATAGGTATACCAGATTTTTATGATATTTGTTGCAGGTCCGCCAAGTAGACCTCCTAGTACTTTGTCTGCTCGTGCCATATCAGGACGTACTTGACCTCCATATCCTCTTGTCGAACCTCCAGTTCCTAAAGCAGCCATGAAATCTTGGTGTGCGACTGCACCTAGCGCAGATTGATTATCTGAACTATCTGCTAGATCTGCAAGTTCTTGTAGCTGACCTCTTGTCAATCCTGCAGAAGAGATGAGGTTATGAAGACGATCAAAGTCATTGACCCCCATTTTTATCAGGTTCTTGATCACTTGGAAAGAGGGATTTAGGAGTTCGAGAATTTCATCCTCAGTCATACCCAAGCTCTCGCCTGCCTCTCTTACTGCGTCAGGGGTTGGAACGATGCCTTGTGAAGAGAGTTCTCTTACTGTTTGTCGTAGATGAGTCTTAGTGGGAGACGTCTTGACCGCGCCATCAGCAAGTTGCTGTAATTTCTCCTGCCATTTTGACTTCGCATCTCTATTCTTGACATGGTCTTGTAGGGTGGCAGCTTCCCTAAATTTTGACCGCAGATAATCTGACGGCGAAGACCTAGACATAGCATCGTCAACTGTATCTTTTGTATCCTTATCTACCAAACTCTTCCATGACTCAGTTGACATTGAAGATTCAGCAAGCTGTCGTGTATCAACATTCTTCCTTCCGCCATTATCATACTGTTCATCATATGCCTCCATGAGTTCTTCAGATATGTCCTTTCCCGTGTGTTGTTTTATTGTGGATGCAAATTCCATTGCATGACTTAGCGCAAATTGTGTTGGAGCACTCTGAATCAGTTCTTTTCCATTATCCGGCATTCGTTCCAAATGAGCAGCATAATCTGTCATTTCACTAAGATCTCTGAGAGAATCTTGAAGCGTTTGGTCCATTCTCTTTAGCATATCTTTATCAATTGTATCCATTTTTTCCATCAAAGAAAGGGCTCTTGCAGCTGTACTCGGATCTCGATCAGCAAGTTCTGAGAATTCCTGTTCTACATCTGCATCTCCACGAAGTGCTTTGGCAGCAAGTCGTTCTGCAGTATTGACAGAATCTGCAACCTGTTGCAACACATCAAGTGTTTGAGAATTCAGTATGTCATTTGCAGAGAGTCCACCTATTCTATCAAGAAGTTCATGGGAGGCTTCCTTCTTTAGCTCAGAATCATTGGTGACTCCTCTCAGGACAACATCTCCCTCTTTGAGATAATCCATGGCTGCATTATAGAGAGTCTTATTCTTACGTTTCCGTAATTCTTGTAAATATTCAAATCCAGCTTCAACTTTGTCCTTTTTGATTTTCTTCGCTAACTCTTGTTCTCTGCGAATCTGTGCCATAACCTCAGCAAGAGGGTCTTTCTTATCTTTAGTCGAAACTTTGACTTCTGCTTCGACTTCAACCTCAACCCCTTTCTGTTTTTTACGTCCAAGTAGAATCTCTTCAGCTATCATTCGAGCAGTTTCTTGATCAGGAGGATAAGACGTGTATACAGCAGCATCAACGAAGTCGTCGAGACTGAGTTCCCCCTTTCGGAAGAACCTTGCGGATAGAAACTGAGGTATAGCCTGTGTTTGCCTCACACTCGGTTTAGCCCTCACTTCTTGATGCTTTCTCATTCGGTTTACAAACTCATATGCAAATGGAGGAGCGCTACTCGGAACTGGGTGATATCTCGGAGAGGTGGCCATTCTATGTTGTCCCCTTCGAACCAAGAACTCTTCGCACAAGCTGATTCACAGCTGGTTCCGGGTCGATACCAGGTCTAAATCTCAATGCACCTGTCAAGACATATGTTGCTGCTTCTGATAACATGGTGTAGGTGATTTCTTTTTCCTTCTTGCGTTTTGCCATCTGTGCTGAAAGACGTGCAATAGAAATTCCTGCACGAATTGATGCTGGTATTTCTATATCTGTACTATTCCTAGTTGCTGATACCAGACCATAGACGGTATCTAGGACTGTGTCAGAGAGTTTGTATTCTGGTGAATTAACCTTGACAATCTCAATCTCTGTTTCTTTTCGAGGATATCCTAGACGGACCCAAACCCTGATGCGATCTCTTAGAGCCTCACTAAGTCGGTGGGCTCCAGCCATCTCTTCTGGATTCATTGTCAATACAGCGAAAAAGTTGTCATGTGCTTTGATTCTACCAAGCCTTTGGACGTTTACAGATAGTTCCTCCAACGGTTCAAGTAGTGAGTTTTGAACATACTCAGGTAGTCTATTGGCTTCATTCATTCCAAACACACCACCATAGACCATCGATTTCAGGAGCGGCCCAGGATCAAACGACTCCAGCGTGAATCCCTTGTTCAATACCAATGCAGGATTGAATGACCCGATGAGATGCGATGGACGAACTCCTTCATCACCTGTTATCCAAGTAAAATTCCTACCACTCTTCTCTGCATATGCTCTTAGCAAGAGAGTTTTTCCGACACCCGGTGGTCCAATTATTCCAGGTATCAGACCAGCAGCCTCACAGTCACCTAGGATGTCAAATGCATCTCTATATTGTTCCTTGATGACTATTCTAACACGTTCCTTTGTCGCTGCTGCAAGTCGTTCTTCGAACGCTATAGCAAACTGCAGTTCCTCATTTTCCATGACTTAATGCCCCCATTAATCCAGCTTCTCGTTTCCTTAATATCCTATATAACCATGTTTCTTTTATTTTGAAAACTTGGAATGATGAGATGAGCATACGAGTGACAGCCGTTAGACCATTAAGAGCCTTTTCAAAGCTGCTAATTGCCTACCATGATGAATGTGTAGATTGCTTGTATGGCGTGCTTCTTTCTTTCACAAATAATATCATTAAACCGATAGCAATCAGAATTGATAGAACCCCAGGTATGAAGATCTGAGGATAGAAATAAACAAAGGATAATCCTAGAAAGATTGTAAGAGGATAAGGCAGAATGTATCCAATAGCTAAACCTGTCGTCA
>JAEORG010000241.1 GCA_016841005.1 Candidatus Thorarchaeota archaeon
CTACCAAGTATAGATAGGATTCCCCCGAAAGTACCAACAAGAAGATATCGATTCGCTTTTTCAAAATCATATTGTGCACGTGACGATTGGTCCCATAAAGTATCCTGAGCTCCGGTTATTTGTATTCCCTGACACTCTGGGCAAAGAACTGGCCCATCTCCAGATCCTAGGCATGTTTCGCACATGGGACTTCCACATCGGGAACAAAGGACAACAGCTTCTCTGTCAGGATGTTGTTTGCATTTCCTCAAATCTAAAACCCCTACACACGCGTCTGTTTCAGAAGGATTCTCGGACTGTATTAAGGTTTCATACTCTCACTAAAAGAATTCATCAGCATGCGTATAGAGTTCAGGACTTCCTCCCGTATGCCAAAACAAGGTAGAAGCCTTTAGATCTAATTCTCCAGCAAGTGCCATCCTGATAAGAGCAGTTCCAGCTTTAGAAGTGTAAACTGGATCGAGAAGTATCCCTTCCATTTTCGCAAACATCTCAATAGCGCTTCGATTTGCAGCAGTCATCATCCCATATCCTTCACCTAAAAACTGGTCATTGATTACAATCTCAGGTTCAAAGTGTTCGAAATACTGGGGATAATCATAGATAGACCGTTGAATAAGGTCTCGTACCCACTGTTCCAGTTCATCTGCTTTAGAAACTACACTAACACCAACAATATCCACATCTAACTCAGCTGCATGAGCACCCAGTAGCATCCCTGCAAGTGTCCCTCCAGTCCCTGCTGCCACAACAATCTTCTTCAGATTAATATCCCTGTTATCCATCTGATCCCGCAGCTCGAACATCGCTTCCGCATAACCAATTGATCCAATAGGCATTGAAGCGCCTGTCGGGATGGCATAGGGAGTCAGACCGAAGTCTTGTAAGGTCTCCATTATTTCATCAAGTCTATTATTCAGGGTTAGGAAATCATCGTCTGGAAAATACTTGATCTCAGCACCGTATAGTTTGTCCAAGAGCAGGTTTCCTGTCGCAAATTCAGGTTCTTCTCCTGCAAGTAAGAGGATGCACCTTAAACCACTAATGGCTGCAGCTGCTGCAGTCTGTCTGCAATGGTTGCTATGGACTCCACCAACAGTTACAAGTGTATCAGCACCTGTTTCTTTTGCATCTGCTATCACAAACTCAAGCTTACGTATTTTGTTGCCACCAACAGATGGACCAGTGAGGTCGTCTCGTTTGATCCACAAATCATCAATGCCAAGAGAGTTGGCAAGATTATTCATTCTGTGAAGAGGTGTTGGAAGGAACGCAAATCTCTCCCTGGGTAGATCATCGAACATTATTAGACCCCTACTCCAGTCAGGAGTGAGATAATGAACATGAACACCGCAGTTAGAATTCCTGCAAGAAGTGTCTTAGCTCCATATCCCCAGATGCTCTTTCCTGAAACACTTCCAAGGAAAAGCCCTAAAGAAAAGAGAAGGGTCATACAAATACCAATTGCAGTGTAGAAAGCCATATAGTACCCCAAGAATCCAAATGGTACCAATAAGAGAGGGATGACTACAATGAATGCGGCAACTGATGGTGCAAGGCCGTCCACTAGAGCTACCACTACTGAGGTTACTCGTGTTGCCTTAGCATACATTGAGTGACTCATGTCTGAAAGCATCGCTTTTCCTATTTCTTCCACCTCTCGATCTCTTTCAGCACTCTCAGTTAGATATGAACCACTGAATCCTGATATGGCCATTGCAAGGCTAGTACCAACTGCAGCAAGCAGTGTCGTTTGGAATACTGTTTCAGGCCCAAGTACAGCCATAGATACGAGCCCACCAAGAATTAACCCTAACATTGTCAGAGCACCATCGAACGCATTCATTGCGAGATAACGTCTAGCTATCTCCACTCCTTGTGTTATCTCCAGTGCCCTCATTGTCCTTTCAATAAGACCAGGTTCTTTTTGCTCAGATTGCTCAGATTGATCAGATTGGTCATCTTCGTCTGTTTCGGTCAAGAGTAGTTTCGGACCCCATTCATATCTTCGTGCTCTCGTTTAGATGCTATGTTATAAATAACATGGTGGGTCGGTTAATTGACCAATCCGGAAGAATGATAACCAGCATTCTATTTCAAGCGACAGGACAACCTATTATTTTCAGGATGGTATTTTGATGACTGCTTATGAAGAACTACTTGAAAGAATAAAAGAGCTAACATTGTTCCAGACTGGAGCTGGAGTCATTTACTGGGATATGGAAACTTACATGCCTCCTAGAGGGATAGGCTTACGCAGTGAACAATTAGGAGCATTCAGTAAAATCGGACACAGGATGTTTGTGGATCCAGAAATTGGAAAACTATTGGAAGCTGCTGAGAAAGATAAAGACTCTATGGATGCAGTTGGTCAACGCAACCTCTACCTTATTCGAAAGGGATACGATGAAGCGACAAAATTACCTGAAAAATTGGTTGGAGATAGAGCGAGGCAAGTTGCTATATCAACTGAAACATGGAAGAAAGCAAAGGCAGCCAATGACTGGAAAATGTTTCAACCAGAGCTTCAAAAGACTGTAGATTTGACGATAGAGAGAGCTGAGTTTCTTAAAGACATCAAAGGTTGTTCAACTGTTTATGATGCAATGATCGATGACTTTGAACCTAAGATGACAGCGAATGAAATTACCAAAGTCTTTGCAGAGCTCAGAGATGGGCTTGTCCCCCTAACTGAGAAATATTCAGAAATTACATCAAAAACGGATATTTCATTTCTAAGTAGAGAGGTGCCAATTGAACTTCAGAGAAAGATTGCTGTTGATGCTGCTTCGCTTGTAGGTTATGATACTACTTCAGAAAATGCTGGTGGAAGAATCGATGAAGTTGAACATCCATTTACAACTGGGTATTATGATGATGTTAGAATTACTGTCAAATATCATCTTGACAATGTAGGGTCTGCATTTTATGCAATTCTTCATGAAGCTGGTCATGGTTTGTATGAGCAGAATCTGAATCAGGAATGGAAATATCAACCTCTAGGAGCTTCTGCTAGTTCAGGAATCCATGAATCGGAATCCAGATTTGTAGAGAATATGATTGGGAGAACACCAGAATTCTGGCAATATTATTTCCCTAGGTTCAATGAATTATCTGGAAATCGTTTCTCCGATGTTTCTATTGATTCGGTAGTAAAAGCTGCAAATATTGTTATGCCTTCAAAAATTAGAATTGAAGCAGATGAAGTGACATATTCATTGCATATAATCATTAGATTCGAGATTGAAAGAGATCTAATGTCTGGGAAAATTGATGTTTCTGAACTACCTCAAGTCTGGAATCAGAAATATGAAGAATATCTAGGAATTAGGATTGAAACAGATTCGGAGGGAGTTCTCCAGGATACTCACTGGGGTTCTGGACTCTATGGATATTTCCCAAGCTATGCACTTGGTAACATCTATGATGGTATGTGGTTTGAGCAGATGAACAAGGAAATGCCAGATTGGATTCCTAATCTTGCGAAAGGAGAGATATTACCCGCAATCGAATGGCATAAGAAAAAAATCCATCATCCAGCAAACCTCTATGATCCAGGCGACTTGGCAAAAAAGGTCACTGGGAAATCACTCACTGCAAAACCATTTCTGGAGTATCTTACTGAGAAATATGCAAAAATCTTTGAATAGAATAGCAAGTGTGAGCACAATTTGATGCTCACATTTCATTCATTTTATTGTGATTGACAAATTCTGAGTGCTAAATCCTTGATAACCGCATCAAGGTCTGCACCAGAATGCACGTCAGTTTTGATAAAAGGAATCTCTAGCTGCATCGCCATATCACGTACTGAATTGATTCTGGCTCTGGAGTATTCCTGAGATGTGTCTAGCAAGATAATCATCGGTATTCGATGACCAATGTGCGTATCTACCGAATCTATTAGATTAGGAATGTGAATCATAGCATCAGGTTTCTTTGGGTCAGCGGTTATTATTGCTGCTTCAAATCGACGAAAATAATCTCGTGGTTCCATTACGCTATACAATTCCCAAACCCATGGACCATGCAGTTCGAGGTCTAGCTCCATTGTAGTGATAGAGCCCTCTGAGGAGATTGTTACAAATTTGACCCATTCATCATCAGTCCAACCCAATGACTCCACAGCGTAATCCTTGGGATTAGTAATCTCATGATCAATTAGTTGACGACATAATCTAAATCCACTATCTACATCACCAGCGACGAGTACCTTGTATGTGTCCTGAATAGAACTCATTTGTCGGTTCTCCTAACCATTTACAATGATTATTTGTTTTCATTAATGTATAATTATATTTGCTAACTCTCAAATGATTCTCTAAATTACTGAAAAGCAATTCGATAAGGTATAGAAGGAGCCAAATGGCTCCCTCTAACTGTTTCTTAACCAGTCACACTAAGGTTATCTATAACTAGAGTGGGTACAGCAACTCCAAATACTAGTGGTTCCACGTTTGACCCAATTCCTGTGAAATTCTTGTAGCCCTCATAGTAATTTCCAGCTACTGATACAGGAGCAAGTGATTGTTTTATTTCTCCATTCTCAACCAAAAATGAGGTTGACACTACACAAGAGAATTCTCCAGTAGCAACATCAGAATGGAAAATACCAATTGGAAAACCGTGGATGAGTATGGCATTTCCATCAATAGAGGAAATCAACTCTTCCTCGGTCTTTGATCCTGGGGATACTTCCAACCACTTTGTGGATACTTGGGGGGAACGCTCATATGCAACTCCACCTCCAAAAGGTCCTCCTGACCTGTCGCTATTGCCTGTTGATTCAACTCCAAAGGATTTCCCATAATAGGAATCAAATAAGAAGCTCTTTAGAACTCCTCTTTCAATTAGAGGTGTCGTTTTTTGTGGCATGCCTTCGCCATCTATCGCAAAAGTACCTAATCCATTCTTTGCTTGACCGTCATCAATGATTGTAAGAGATGATGATGATATTGTATCACCGATCATATCACATAATGGTGAAATACCCTCAACAACTGGTTTTCCAAGTACAGATTGTCCAAGACTTGACATGATGTAAGTTGCAGCCGGAATAGGAGTCCAAATAGTTGTCATTCTGTCAGTTACATCTAACTTCTTAGCTCCGAGTAGTGCAAGGGCTTCTTTGGCCACTTTCTCACCTAGCCCTTCAATATCATACAAGCGATCTGTGTTTACGTCAAAGTCGAAAGATTCCTTTCTCTCCTCGTTTTGAATAGCTTGAACATTAGCTTGTGCTGCGCAATACCCATATCTCGTTGCCGCGAGGACACCTCGTGAATTTGCTACTGCATAACCTCCCCATCCAAATTCAGCTGAACCAGCTGAAACCTTAATTCGTTCGTCAACTGTTTTAGCATCTCTCGCAATTGATTCTGAATCTCTGATTAAATCATCGACTCCAAGCTCGAGTATCTGTTTATCAAATACACAATCACTCGCTGGGGGTTTAGCATCACAGAATCCATCGAAGTGTTCGTCCTCCACCTTTACACTATTAATGATATCAAGAGCTTCTCTCGCACTTACCTTGATTCTGCTCTCACTGATTCCACTAGAACATGCAAATCCGACACTTTTTCCTATTGCTACTCGTACTGCATTTCCAGCAGCAGCACCATCTTTTGCAGTAACAACACCTTGAGTTATGCTAGCTTCCGCACCATGTTCGTATAACACGAATATTTCGAATTCAGCATCTGGGTTCAATGATTTTGTATACTTCAAGCCAGAATCCGCAACTGATAGTAATTCATCTTTAATCGTATCGTAGTCCATGATAAAACCTCCTTAAGCCTGACCTCCAAACGTGACACCGTCCATTACTACCATAGGACCACCGAGTCCAACTGGCAAAGGATATTGGTCACCTTTTCCACAACCACCAAAATATCCACTACGAAGCTTGATCTCCTTAGTTGCACCCTCAACTTTACCGAGTAATTCTAGAATGTTCCCTGATAGAGAAACTTCTCTGATTGGATATTTAATTTCACCATTCTCAACATAGTATCCTCTAATCGCTTTGAAGAGAAATGAGCCGTCACCCTGTACCTGCCCGCCATAGCTTTGGATGGCATAGATACCTGTATCCAAAAGCTCCAATGCCTCAGATTCTCCATTTAGGTCACCTGGTAGAAGGTAAGTGTTTGTCATTCTCGGAATAGGTGTATACATGAAAGTAACTGCTCTAGCATTACCTGTTGGGTTTTGATTCAATTTGTTCGCAGTTCCACGATTATGTAGATAATGATTCAATCGACCTTTGTCTAAGATAGTGGTTTGACTTGTTCGAATGCCTTGATCATCAAATGGTAACCAAATTCCACCCGTCTTGTTAACGTCGATATTTCCACCATCAACTATTGTCGCAAATTCTGTTCCAAGGGATTCGTTGAGTTTCCCTACGAGTGGAGAACTCTCGGTTACTATAAAATCAGCTTCGCTGAGATGACCGAAGGATTCGTGGGCTAATACTCCTACAAGGGTTTCTTCTATAAGAGACTTAAACTTACCAGCGGGGCAGGCTTTGGCCTTCAGCTGCTCATTTGCTCGTAGAGATGCATTTGTTCCAATCTGCTCTGGAGTGTAATCAACCTCTTTGAAAATCTCATGGCCGTGAGTACCACCCTTTCCATCTGCACCAATGACCATGGCACCAGAATCAGTTTTAGATGTGACAAAACATCTCAAATCGGTGGTTAAAAAATTCCAGTCAATATCCGATCCATCACTATTTGTGAACACTTTCTTGCCATATAGTTCGCCATATAAACCTCGAATGTTCCGAATATTCTCTCCATGATCTTTTGCGGCTTCGACTAATCGATTTACCAAATCCGTTTTTTCATCTAATCCTATTGTGTCTGGATGAATCTTAACTGATAGAGTATCTGATTGTTTACTTTTCACTGCTTCTCCGTTTTCAAATGGAAGCTTTATCTTTGCTGCCTTTGCAGAAGCTTTAGCCATTTTATATGCTCCTTCAATCGCAGTCTTCAATGAAGCAGGTTCTGAACTTGCGGTGAAGGAGAATCCTGATACGCCATCCACATAACATGTAATGCCAAAACCTTCTCTAGATTTGACTTGTATCTCTTTCCAAATATCATCGGTACGTTCGAGTGTCCTAAGGGTGAGGTCTTCATATCTCGCTTCTACAAAGTCAGCCCCAAGTTGCTCGCCTATCCCGACGCTTTCCTGAAGTTTTTCAATCATTTCTTTTTTCACACTCTCTGCCATTTGACATGTGATAGGTCATTCTTATTCTCAATTTGACTGGTCACTTGATATAGAACTGATGGGCATTTGTGACCAGTGTCTTGATTCTTGCGTACATTATCACCTTAATAGGATGACTAACAGCGTGAGTACACGAATTGTGACTGCTAATTATATGATAGTGTATTCGAAGGAGTAACGAAAAACTTTGAGTCGTGCAGCTAGACTACTAGGATTAGATGATGCTACTCCAGAAGGAATTAGGCTTTCCGTTAAATTGGCAGCGCTAATACCAGCATTTTCAATTTCCTTTCAATTATCAACTACATTCTATATGATTTTCATTGCTGAGCAATTAGGAAATGGAGATTACCTCGTAGGACTTGGATTAGTTGGATTCTTACTCGTAATCCAGACAATAGTACAGACGGTTCTAGATTATCCCACTGGAGCACTTGGAGATACAATTGGTCACAGGTATGTAATTGCTTCAGCTCTTCTCTGTTATGCTGGTGCATTCTGGGTCACATCGTTGACAAATCCTCAATCTCCCTACTGGATGTTTGTGTTAATCTATGTCTTACTTGGAATCGGATACTCTCAAGAGAGCGGCGCATGGGCATCATGGTTTGATAACAACTATCGGATTGCTATGCCTAAAGATACAGAACGAAAACAATACGGAGTCTTTCAAGGACGACTTGGGATGCTCTCACAGCTAGTTACTACTGCAGTTATCATTCCAGGTAGTCTTATAGCACTGGTACTTCAACGACAATGGGTTTTTCAACTTCAAGCAGTCCTCTCAATTCTCTTGGCTATCACAGTATTGAGAGTAATCACCGACCTTCCAGGTGCAAGGCCAGAGAAGAATCAGAGTCCTAGTTTTAGGGATTATGGAGAGAACATGAAAGAAGGTCTACTCTTCCTCAAGTCTAGTAAGTTCGTTAAACTTCTTGTATTAGGAGAGATAGTGTTATTCTGTGTGGGACCTGTTTGGGGAAGTCTACTCCTTTGGCCGTTTTACTTTTCATATTTGTTCACTGACATAGGGGTTTCCGGATTCAGGACTCTAATATTTGCACCATTGGCACTTTCGAATGAGAGGTCAGGAGTGTGGGCGAAGAAGTTTGAACCAGAGAAGTGGATTCCAAGATTCAGAATATTTGGTTTCGTTGGATCTGCATTTAGCTTAATTCTTGCATCAATAATATTCATCTTTCCAGCACCTACGGAGCCAGGCGATGTCTTTAGCATTGTGTTTCCCGGGAGTTCATTACCATTGTTCGAGTTTCCAGCTAGTACTATTATTCCTGTTGTGCTAACAGCTATACTCTTTGTTATGAGCTCACTTTTTGGTACAATAGCTGCTATTCTCACACAACGTGTAATAATCGATGTTGTTCCAAACAAGATTCGGAATGGATTTTACTCACTACGTGCGACTCTAATTGTATTGGCCTCATTACCACTTTTCCCATTCTTTGGATGGCTTACACCAGAATTTGGTTTTGCGGCTTCATTTTTCGTCTTCTTTATTATCACAACAATAGGTACAATCCTCATCTGGATTGCTTTCAAACAGCATATTCCGAGAGCTAAGGATCTGGATATCATTTGTGCCGATGAGGAAGAGATAGAGATAGCAGAGGTCACTTAGAAGGTCTTTAGAGTACGATACTTGTTAATCTATTCTCTTTGATACGGACGGAACTTTAGTTACATCCCACTATTATTAGTCGCATTAGTGAAATAGATATGCGAGTAATTTTTACAATAAACTCCCTACATGGTGTGGCCAAACACACCATGTAATGTTTATAGTACAATTTTCCAACTTTTAGTACATAATGGCTTGCTTGACAAACCTTATTAGCGTACGTGAGCAGAATACTCTTGATGGTTCAATCATCACGATTCAATCATCACTCATCAGTCCTTAGTGACTGATGATTGCATAAGCAAATCTCTATCTCCGTAGCGAGAGGGGAGCGGTCCGCCGTTCCCCATCTCCTCATTCTAATTTTGTGCGAAAGATTATCTGCATTCCAGTTAAACTTCTTCCTGAGGGTCGTATACTAACAATGAGCGACGACGGCGTGGATAGAAAGAAGGGAGTGAATGCTTTTCCTGCTATATTGGGGGGTGTGAATCTTATTGCAATACTACAAGTGGGTCTCTCAACAATGACGATGGGGGTAGGATTCTGGGATTTTCTCTTCATCATTATAGGTGCATATTTCTCACTTAAGACAGTACGATATATCTCGAAGGCTCATGAATCAAAGAAGACAAAAATAAGAACACAGGACCTTGCGAGCTTCCCAAAAAAAGGAATCTACTCAAAAATAAGGCATCCAATTGGAGCGGCTTTTCTCTATCTAAATATAGCATCAGTCCTGTTATTCAGATCTATTGGTTTGATTACAGTAGCACTCGTTTTTGGCGCAATGTGGTTCATATTAGCAAAGTACCAGGATAATATCCTAATCAATCAATTTGGAGAAGAATACGAAGAGCACATGAACCATGTAGGTATGTTTAGAGGGAAAGGAGATACAAGCCAAAGATTACAGGATACTGGATATAGTATGTACTAGTCTACTCAGGACTCCATGAACTCAGGTGCTGGTATATCCACTTCTGTAATTTCATAAGACGAACTCATGAATTCAACATGTCCAGCGATCTCGGTCAAGTTGCCTTCAGTCTGAGTAAGTCTAAAGGTACATCTTCGCGATTCCCCAGATTCGATTGTACCCACGCGTTGCATTCTGAAAGTGCCTGTCATTGTATCAATACCTGCAGGTAGAGAAACATCAACAACTACCATTTCGATCTTATGTTCAGAATTATTTTCAATGTCAACAAAAAGAACAATCTCATCATGTCTCATCTGAATCAGGGAACGGACATCAACTTCTTTTCCTGTCTGAGATTCAGTTATCTCTACTGGTGGAACCTGCTTTGTTGTAGGAGCTTTCTGAGTGCTAGGTACTCTTCTAGAAGCCCTCTGTGAATAAGAAGGAGCAGGAGTGGAAGTCAGTGAAGCTCCTCCCATTAACCAATTTATGGCTAAAGGCGCTTCATAGACAATGTATGTCACAACTACGACAAATATTGAAACAGTAATAATAATCGTCAGCAGAATCAATCGGTTTTCTTCAACTCTAAAGATATCAAATAGAGGCCCGACGATTGGTTGCCAAATTGGTCCCAGCAGTTGTTCTATTTCATCCCAAAAATATGGTCGAATATTCTGAGATCCTTGGCTAATACTAAGGAAAATCA
>JAEORG010000242.1 GCA_016841005.1 Candidatus Thorarchaeota archaeon
AATGATAATTTCGAGAACCATGAGGAGTTGAGACAACTCCTCCGTAAAAAAGCTCCAAAGTTTGGAAATGATAATGACTATGTTGACGAAGTAGCACGTGACATTTCGATGTTTTGGGCAGAGGAAGTATTCAAACATAACAATCCCTTCACTGGACGAAAATATCGAGCTGGTTATCTGAGTTGGAATTACTATATTCCCCTTGCGCCTCTAACGGCTGCAACTCCTGACGGTAGAAGACGTGGTGAATTTCTATCAGGCGGGGTAGGTGCAGTTCAAGGTATGGATGGAACAGGTCCCACAGCTTCAATAAAATCAGTAGGTAAAATTGGTTTGGAAACCATACCCAATGGCGCATCTCATACAATTACACTAAGTCCATCGATGGTCAGATCTCCAGAACATATTGACAAGCTTGCTGCATTACTAAGAGCATATAATGAAGCTGGAGGGACTGCACTTCAAATCAATATCATTGACAGTGAAACTTTGCGTGATGCACAAGCCAACCCAGAGAATTACTCAAACCTACTTGTTCGAGTAACAGGGTATAATGCTTTCTTTACACAAATTGGGCGTGAACTCCAAGAAGAGATCATTACTAGAACGGAGCATAGTCTCTGATGTCAAAATCCGGAATCCTAACAAATATTCAACGGTGTTCAACAGAAGATGGTCCTGGTATTCGGACTACAGTATTCCTTAAAGGATGCCCACTTAGATGCGTTTGGTGTCACAATATAGAAACTATAGACTCCGACCCAAGAACGGTGTGGCATAGTCAGAAGTGTTTAGGTGATAGGGCTTGCATGAAAGCATGCCCCGAAGATGCTCTTCTGCTAACTGATGCTGGTATGAATATTGAATTTGATAAGTGCACAGTTTGTGGGACTTGTGAGGATGTATGTCCTGCAGGTGCAATTGAAGTCATTGGAAAGACATGGTATGTAGATGACCTAGTGGATGAATTACTTCGTGACAAGATTTTCTTTGATACATCCTCTGGTGGTGTAACTATCTCTGGTGGTGAACCATTACTCCAATATGAATTCGCAAAAGAACTTGCATCTAAACTACGGATGAGTGGTGTGCATGTTGCTATAGATACAACAGCATATGCAAGTGAAACGGTCTGGAGATCTTTGATTGAAGAAGCTGATCTTGTATTATTAGACCTAAAACAAATGGATCCAATTAAACATCAGGAGTTCACTGGTGTAACTCTGGAAAGAGTTCTAGAGAATGCAAAGATTCTTGCAGAATCTGGAATTTCAGCTTGGGTCAGAACCCCAATAATCCCTGATTATACAGATACTAGAGAAAATATTCGCGCTATCTCACAGTACATCGTCCGCAATCTGAGTAATGTGGAGAGATATGATCTGTTAGCATTCAACAAGATGTGTATTGAGAAATACGCTTTATTTGGACTTGAATATCCATTGAAAGACAGCGAGCTCATTGAGAAAGGAAAGATGGAGGAACTTGCTCAAATTGCTATTGAAGAGGGCGTTCCACAAGTCACATGGTCTGGGATGACAAAACGAGAAAATAATGAAATAAAAATTCCAAGAACAAACGAGGTGAAGAAATGTGGATAATCTAATACCTGACGATTTAGAACAAGCAATGAAGGAGTTTCTTACTCCAAAATTCATGATAACTCAGGACTCGAGTGGTGAACCGAATACTGCACTCGTGATGACCTGGACTGTATATGAAAAGACCAAACTCGTCTATGGAGATTTTATGACCTTCAAAAGTCGGCAAAATCTTCTAGATGGTAATAAGAAAATGGCTCTTCTGATCATGACTATGGACCTCTATAGCTGGTTGATTAAAGCAGACTTTGAATCCTATCACCAGAATGATGAGGTATATGAATTCATTGCAATGACTGACCTCTTCCGGTATAACCAGTATACCAATGCTCGTGGTGCTGGCCTAGCAATTCCGAGATGGGTGAGTCAGGGATATCCAATCTCAAAAGTAAGTGTTCTAACTAATTATTTGAAGGCGAGAATTGCGAAAGGAAAGGTGCCATATGAAGAGACAAAAGAGGGTAATATGTCGCCTCCGATTTTACGAAGATTTTCTGAGATGGCCGCTGTGAAGATTCTATCTTTCATTGATGATGATGGTTATCCTGCAGCTTTTCCTGCATTTGGAATGGTACCTGCCCAGAGCAACCGACTTGTTATAAAAAGAAGTGAAGAGCACAAACGAGGATATTCTCTTTCAGACGGTCAAAGGGTTGCAATCTCCCTAGTCACACTAGAACCTGCTGCTTTTCAGGTGAAAGGGACATTCAGGGAATTAGATGATGGTACTGCTGCAGTAGACCTTGATAGGGTCTATGTATGTTCTTTACCTAGACCAGGGTTACGAATTGACGTGCCTTATGCAGATATTCCTCAGAATCCCTGATTAGTTGTGGTGGCGGCTATGACTGCATGGCAATTCAAAACAAAGGATGAACGAGATATTTCAATTCGTCATGCAAAAGTAAGTGATGCTAGAGACCTCCACGAAAACTTCTGTCAGGTAGTCCATGAAGAAGAATGGCTACCGACATTAAGACCAAATTCTAACCAGGCCGAATGGGCTGAATGGATTCAACGGACTTATGGAAATCGAGAAGTCCTCTTAATCGCACATATTGATTCCGAATATGTTGGGCATCTAAGTTTGCAACCAGAGGAGTGGGCTGCTTCAGCACACGTAGCGCGATTAGGCATCATAGTGAAGAAATTCTTTCGTGGGTTAGGTGTAGGTAAAGCGCTCATGTTAGCGGCAGAGGACGCAGCACGACAACAGCGTTATCAAAAAATCACATTAAGCACATTCGAGAATAATATAGTGGCCAGAAGTCTCTATGAGTCACTAGGATATCGGTTGATAGGAAAAAGAGAGCGACATTTTCAGATGCCGAAGGGCTTTATAGATGAGGTGCTAATGGAGAAACCTATTGTTTGAGGAAACTGCACTCTAAGGTGAAGAACGTGTGGCGAAGAATAGTTGACCACTTCCGAGATTCTCCAAGTCGACTTGCTGTAGCGCAAGCACTTGTTCGACATGGTTTTAGAGTAGAGTCTGCTGGAGTTGTCAAATGTGGAAAAATACGCGTACCGCTCAAATCGATAGGTGATGCGCTGAATTTTGACAGACGTACAGTTCGCGCTACAACTGAAGATATTTGCGACAGTCCTGAACTATTCTCATTCTTTTCAGAACTACTCCCTGCCGGTCCTTCTCTTGAGAAAGTGAGTCGTGTTTTAGGTTATGGAGTTGTAATGATCTTCGTCGAGTCACCTGAAAATCCTGGGATTCTTTCAGAGGTTACCTCAACTATTGCTGGATATGGTATTCCTATCCGTCAAGTCCTTGCGGAAGATGTCGCAATTTATGAACAACCTTGTTTGAAAGTAATAACACAAGAACCGCTTCCTGGTAAGGTCATAGAAACATTGACTGAAATTAAGGGTGTAAGCCGAGTAATAATTGACAAGTAAGATTGCCCTAGAACAACACTGAAAAGGTGTTTTCAATGCATCGCATTGAGCGTTTATTCTAATGGAGCCTAATGTGCAAGATTCAGATGTAACTCCACTTGAAACATCAGAAGTAACTGATGTTCCTACATCTGGTATGAAGCAAGTTTGGACCCTGGCTCTATCCCTAAGTATTCTTCAGATTGGTTTTGGCATTGTGATTCCAATTTTCCCCTACTATATCGTTTCACTTCATGCAACTGCTCTTGACCTTGGAATGCTTGCTGCATCATTCGCACTTACTCGAATTGTGCTTGCTGGTCCATTGGGAGGCCTTTCAGATAGGGTAGGAAGAAAACCTGTAATGTTGGTTGCCCTTCTTGGGTTTGCTTTTGCAAATGTAATCTATGCATTTGCTCCAAATGTTCTTGTGATGGTTGCAGCAAGGTCGCTTGAAGGTGCTGTTTCAGCAGGATTCTATCCTGCTGCGAATGCTTACATCTCAGATGTGACCACAATTGAAAATCGTGGCACAGCGATGGGATATCTTAGTATGGGGAGTATGGTTGGTTTCATTGTAGGTCCTACATTAGGCGGCATTCTGGCAGATTCTTTGGGTATAAGAATACCCTTCATCGTTGCAGCCGTAGCAACATTGGGAACACTAGTCGCAGTCTACCTCCTTGTCTTTGAGACAGATGGAGTTGCATTGAAACGATTAGCAATGCAGAGGGAAAAACCTCCAATTAGAGATGTCTTACGGACAAATACAAGGGCATATTCTGCACTTGGTATCTCGATGTTTGCGAACATGTTTGCTTTAGGAATACTTGAGGTTGCATTCACACTTGACGCTGTTATCCGATTTGGGATAACTCCAACAGAAATTGGTGTTTTCTTTGGAATAATGGGAATTGTGACGGTATTTGGGAATATATTCTTTGGAAAAATCTCAGACAAGGTAGGAAGAAAGTGGTTAATTGTAGCAGGCTCCTTTATTGGAGCGTTCTCGTTATACATCTTTATGATAACAGTCGATACAACAGGATTCTTTGTGGGCGGAGTAGTCCTTGGAATTGGGATGTCAATGCGTGGTCCGACAATTCAAGCTATGACAGCTGATATTACTGATGAAAGCGCATACGGGAGTATTATGGGACTTATGGGTGCAGTTAGTAATAGTGCATATGTCGTTGGTCCGCTCCTTGCCGGGTCACTTTATGATCAGACAGGGAATAGTATTGCTGCATTAGGTGCCGCCATAGTAATGTCAATTGGTGGTGCTATGGTTGCATCAATAGGTCTACCACGACGTGTTGAACGAAAGAAGAAATCTGAGAGAAATCCTTCCATTTTACTAGAAACTGAAGGTCAAGATTCTCCTGACTCTGCGACTTAAATGAAAGCACCTGAAACATATGCGACAACACTGTTGTTATCGCCTGTCACATCACCTGAGGTAGTGTATTTGAACAATCTATAACTCGTCGCACCTTGTTCTTTAGCAAACACTAGTGCGGTTGCGATTGGACCTGACCCACAAATACTGACTCGATGTTCTCTCACAAAACTCATGAATCCCTCTGGGTCTAGATACTCCAGGTACTCTAATGCCTGGTTGTCTTTTATTTTCGCACTTGCAGCAGATTCAAAATGTGTGAAGTCTGAACTGGCAATTACGAGGATATCCATTTCTTTTGCTAAGCTAGCTATGGTCTTTCCAAGCGATTCAATTACTTCAAATCTATAATCACTAAGACAGATTGGCACAAAACTGACATCTTCTCCAAAAGTGTACTGTAGAAACGGAACTTGTACCTCGATAGAGTGTTCTGCACTATGAGCGATACAATCGTTGGTTGTATATTCATTCTGCTCCACAATCGCTGGACCTAACTCGGTATCGTACCTAGCAACTCCGAGGGGCGTTTTCCAATCGTCGTTGCATACAGCGACTCGTGATCCATAACCGGAATGATTTGGTCCGATAATCACAAGGTGATCGGGTTTTCCATCTTCATAGAGATTGAGATAACTGTGTGCTGCAGGCATCCCAGAATAAACAAATCCTGCATGAGGGGAAATAAGTGCCTTTAGTCTTCGAGTGTTACCAGGATCGCCCTCAGGTAGTCTTCCTGGTCCATTTCCTCTCAAAAAACTGTCCTCTATTCGTTGTCTGAGTATGTTCTCTTCACCTTCATAGAATCTTCCTGCAACAACTGGTAGACGTACCATTTCTTATCCCAGAAAAAATAAAGGCGTTCCATGAGAAAAGGATTTGCGTTCCGCTTCTCTCATGGAGATATCAAATATTATTCTAGCTTTGATGATACATATTTGACAGCTTCCTCTAATTTTACAAGTTGAGTATCTTTTGTTTGCATATCTCGAATACTTACCATACCCTTTTCCAAATCCTTTGGTCCGACTATGACCGTATATCTTGCGCCTTTTGAGTCTGACATTGCGAGGAGTTTCTTTAGTGATCTTCCCATCAAATCAAATTCAACGGTGATATCAGTTTTTACGAAATCGTTAGCCAAACGTGCAGCATAACGTACCATAGACTTCTTGAGAGGTGCGATGAAGACCTGTAAATCAGTTACTATTTCATCCATATCACCAATTGAGAGTAGGACATCAACCAACCTTCCTATTCCTAGGGCAATACCAGTTGCAGCAGTTTGTTGTCCACCAAATTTCTCAATAAGATGGTCATATCTTCCACCGCCAAATATTGACCCTAAATCTTTGGTGCCCACATATCTTCCTTCAAACACTGGTCCTGTATAGTAGTCGAGACCTCTTGCGAGTGACATATCAAACTCTATTAGCGACAAAACTCCAACTTCATCAAAGATTTGTGCCATGAATATTAATTCTTCAACACCTTCAGTACCAATCTCCGATTCTTTGAGTAGCTGAGCGAATTTGTCAAGAATGTCTGAACCCCTTCCTCTGAGTTCCAACGCATCAAGTAATATTGTACTGGATTCGGTGGAGATTCCACGAGATGATAGTTCTTCAAGAACTCCTTTCTTCCCAATCTTGTCAAGCTTATCAATAGACCTGAAGCATTCATTTGCAAGTTCATCAGGTACTTGAGCAATCTCAGTTAATCCTTTCAACACTTTCCGATTGTTAATCCTGACAAAGTAATCTTTTTTCAATACTCTACGAGAGAACTCAAGTGCAACAAGGATAACCTCCGCATCAGCTGCTACACTAGTTGCCCCAACAATATCCACATCAGCTTGCATAAACTCTCGATATCTTCCAGCTTGTGGACGGTCATATCGCCAAGCTTTACCAATTGCATATCGTTTGAAAGGCTTGGGCAAGTGTGGATTTGTGGCAACAATACGCGCAAGTGGGACAGTTAGGTCAAACCTCAGACCAACTTCGCGACCACCCTTGTCTTCGAATTTAAACGTTTGATCTTCCACTTCCTCTCCACCTTTAGCAGAGAGTGTTTCCCATAATTCCATTACCGGTGAATCTAGCGGCTCATAACCAAAACTACGAAAGACTTTCACAGCCTGTTCCACGAGATAGTTTCTCACGAGCATTTCTTTCCCCATGAGGTCTCGCATACCTCTCACTGTTCTAATTTCACTCAAATCTGAATCCTCCTAGATTCCATCGGTAACAAGATGAGACGGTGTAACGTGTGGAATTATCCCAGAAGTAGATGAACTAATCCACCATCTTTCATATTTGTCACCAAGACTATCCATTATTGTGGCTTCTTTAAGTGTTTTGTTGAAACTTGGAATTCATGTCATTGGAATAAATCCTGAACTAATCAGAATGAAATAGATGACAACTCCAACAGCCATAATGAGGCCATCCCGAAAGACCAGCTTTGCAAGCTTTGTTTCACGGTCAGCTTGATACACGAATATGGTTTTGTTAAATATTGCCATTGTTGTAGCAATTACAACCGAATATACAGCTGTTGAAAGACTAATTCCTCCAGCAGTGAAAGTAAGTGCTGCTGTTGTGACAACTGCACCAGCATTGATTAAACCACCAATAATAGAAATCACAAGGAAACCAGCATCGCTAGCTATTGCTTGTGCTACTAATGATATGTACAGAATAAAACCGAATACTGCGGCAAACCTCATTGCCGCTCCAAATTCAAAGGGTGAAACAAGTCTGGTATCAATTTCCTCAGGCTCATCTAAATGGAACTTCTTCCTTTCATATAGAAGCCTGACAATTCCCACAATCACTAAGAGTGCTAAGGGAAATAGGAAATATCCGAAAATCTGGAACGTTGGATCTAAAAGGATCACTAAAATCCCATTTCTTATGGCCATTGCTAAGTTTGTCAGTATTGCAGAAACCGCAAAGCTCCCTGGATTCTTCCTCTCTGTTTTGACATAGGTATCAGTCAAGCTTGAAACAGTAGCCTCGCTATTTGCAAATCCTCCAAAGAATCCAAAGAAGTACTTCCCTCTCTCTTTGTATTTCTTTACAAGGATATAGTTTGCAAAGCTAATTGATAGAAGAATGACTATGAGCACATAAGTTGTATAAATTGGGAACCCTTCAGGAAGTCCTGGTACAGGGATTGTTTCAGGTACTAGCGGCGCGAAGAAAAGAATGACCACACCAAGTTCTGCAGCACTGATCATTTCATCATGGCTTACTCCAGCAACAGCTGCAGCAAGTTCATCCTTAAATCCAAGAACTAGAAAGACCAAGAATGCCACGGTCATTGCAAGAATCTGAAGGGTACCAATAATCTGTCCTTCCGGGGGTACATCAAGACCCACTAATGTGCCTAGAACAAAAGATATTGCGAATACAATTGTTGTTGTCATTCCCTTTCTCATAGAACGTATAATCTTCTGATAAAGCTGAATTCCCACCAATAGAAGTGAGATTGCTGTTGCATAGATTAGGATTATAGGATTAGAAGATACAACAAATGAATATGCTGCTAGTGTGCCTAATAGACTATGCAAACCAAATGATCGGACACCAACAGTTCGGTCTTTTTCCGCCTTCTTTTGTCGCTCTAGACCAATTAAACCTCCTACAGCGAAACCAATGAGAAATCTGAGAACAAGATCAGCTGTAAGGAAGTCAATGGCATTTTGCACTATAATCCACTATCCGGATTCAAAAGTGAGTCAGAATTCCATTTTAAACCTATTATTACAGACACATTCAGAAAAAGAAGCAGATGACTGGACCAAACTAGTCCAGTCTTGTGTGTTTTAATAGTGACTTGAGTGGAATATCATAGAATTCCCCTGTGGGAAGTGTTCTTCTAAGAGTCATTGGAAGAACTCCTGAACTCAGTTCAACCTCAGCCAATTCAAAGAGTCCTTTTGGAGCTTTCTTTGTGCTCACTAGAACAGGAGCTCCCATAGATATCTGCAAAGCTCGAGCTCCAATGATTCGAGCCTTTTCGAACTTGGTCAACCATTTTGGACCTGCAGGTATCCCCATGGATTTCTTCTCAGTTTCAAGTCCAGTTGTCAATGATTGTCTCTCAAAGGCTTGTTCTATTTCCTCACTTGGAGGTAATTCATGTACCTCGGGATCAGGCTCTTGGGCCTTCTTCCGCTTTGACTTTTTCTTACCAGTGAGATCGACAACCCCTGCCTCTATCATCTCTAGAAGAGATTTCGCCTCGTCTATGATAGTTTCAGCTTTCGCAACACTGAAGCCAGATACTGCTGCAGCTAGTTCTTCTGCATCTGCATCTGCAATCATATTGATTGTATCATATCCCTTTTCCACGAGTTTTACCGCATTCTTGGGGCCAACACCTTGGATGTTTGTGAGAATCTCCGCCTTTTCTGCGTCCGAGAACTCTGATGGGCTTTCTTCCTCTTCTTCTTCTTCGTTGATTTCGACTTCGGGGTCTTCTGACATGAGTTCGCACACCTACGATTGTACGTTTGACTCTTTCTATTCGTCCTCATCCATGCCGCCGCCGGGGCCGCCAGGCGCTCCGCCCATGCCGCCACCGCCCTTTGAGCTGATGACATCATCTATTTTCAGAATCATTTGAGCAGCTTCTGCAGCTGACATGACGATTTGCTTGTTGACAAGAGAAGACTCGACGACTCGAGCGCTTTTCATATCGCCAACCTTTCCTTTACCGATATCCACTCCATAAGTGGTTTTGCCTTCAGCATGGGCTGACCTGAGATCCACAATGATATCAATGGGGTCGAGTCCTGCGTTCTCAGCAAGTATTGCTGGAAGAGCCTCAACAGCATCGGCGAAGGCATTGACAGCGTATTGCTCTCTCCCTTCTAAGTTTGACGCATAATCTCTGAGGTCTTGACTAATCGCACAAGCAAGTGCACCACCGCCATAGCTGATCTCTGGATGGATTACTACATCACGGGTCACATAGAGCGCATCATTTAGAGCTCTATCTACCTCATCTACTATGTGATCAGTTCCACCTCTAACAAGGATGGTCACAACAGAAGATTTTGGAGTGCCTTCTACGAAGAGCATCTTATCCTCTCCAACGGTTCTCTGCTCAACAATCCTAGCTTTACCGAGGTCTGATGAGGAAAGATTCTGAATCTTCGAAACAATAGCTGCACCCGTTGCTTTGTGAAGACGCTCAACGTCTGACTTCTTGATACGTCTGACAGCAAGAATGTTATTCTTTGCTAGGTAATGCTGTGCAACATCATCAATTCCTTTTTGGGCAATCACGACGTTAGCTCCAGCCTCAACTATTTTGTTAACCATGTCTTTGAGCATTTTCTCTTCTTCGTCTAAGAAACTCTGCATTGCCATCGGGTCGCTGATTGAGATTTTTGCATCGAATTCTGTCTTTGTAACTTCAAGTGGTGATTCAAGTAAAGCAATCTTTGCCCCTTCGATTTTCTTTGGCATTCCAGGGTGTACAATTTCTTTATCCAATACAATACCCTTTACGAGTTCAGTACTGGATACTGGAAGTCCCTTCTGCTTCTGGCGGGGAATGTTTTCCATATCGATATCCTCGTCGCCTGTACGTTCCTTAGCGACAGAAAGAACTGCATCGACAACAACATCTGCCAATTCATCGCGATAATTTGATATGAATTTGCTTGACATAGATGTCATTGCGACATCCTTCAATATCTTCTTGAATGATGTTTCTGCAGGATTGACCTTCTCTGATGAGTCATCAATTACCTTTAACGCCCTCTCTCCTGCCTTTCTATATCCACTGATAATTGTGGATGGATGAATATTCTGATCAAGAAGTTTTTCGGCCTGTTTAAGCAGATTACCAGCGAGGATAGCAGCGGTAGTTGTTCCATCGCCGACTTCAGCATCAACGGTCTTTGAGACCTCAATAATCATTTTTGCTGCGGGATGTGCAACGTCCATCTCCTTCAAGATTGTCGCACCATCGTTGCTGACTGTAACATCACCAAATGAATCTACGAGCATCTTGTCCATACCTTTCGGACCAAGTGCTGATTTTACTGCTTCAGCAATAACGACAGCTGCCATGATATTATTTCTCTGCGCGTCACGGCCTCGCGTCCTCTCTGTGTCTTCTCTCAAGACAATAACTGGAACTTGTTGGTTACTCATCGTTTTATTCCTCCATGGTATAGATAACTATCTCTAATTCCATGTATCAAACAAAACTGTACATGGGCTTCGGATTAGATTTAGCATTTAAACCTTAGCTTAGGACTCGCTCTTTGATAGGACGGCCAATTGCATCGGAATAAAAAGCTTGTCAACTGACGAAAGAGCATGCCTTAATGAATGATAGACGGACGTCGAAGAACAACATTATCCCCAATCTTTGCTCCTACTGCTGCAGCAATATGCGGGCATTTTGCTCTAATCACATAATATGTTTCGACACCAATTTCTCTTTGAATCTCTGGAAAGCTCTCAACGTTTGCTTGACCTTTTGAAATGACTAAATCACATTCAGAAACAAGCTGTAGGAAATCATCACTTACCCATCTCTTTGGAACCCCGTGAGCCCATCCTCCCGTATCAGCAATCTCCGCAAGATTCTCCAATTCAGTTCCCTTGATGTCATCTCTCGTCGCATCATTAATCATGGCTTTTCCTTTGACCACGTATGTAACTTTCCAACCATGTTCTTTTAAGATGTGAATTAGAGGAATATCGAATAGTGTTTCTCCTGCATTATCTGCTAGATACACCGCATGTCCATGTTTAGAATTGATAGACTTCCACAGTAATTCACTGTCGTCCAAGACAAAACCTGAATTCATAATCTGTTCAAAAATTATCTCCAAGTCCTCAAGTGCTGGCGTGTGGTATGCTGTATTGAAATCAATCAGATTTCCCGTTATTGATGCAGCTAATGCACCTCTAAGCTTTTCATATCCATCAAAAGACTCTAAATGCCTCTCAACAATTGGTAAGGCATTTTCTGCTGCTATAGTGCTACGATTCTTGATTTCTTTGTACGGATCAAGATTCTTTCCGTGTTCATACAATTGTTGATAAAGATCGACAGAAAGAATGAGAGGTTCTAGTTTCTCTTCATAACCCTTCGCAATTTTCTCGTAAGCAAAGGTGAAGAGCTCAAGTTGCTCTTCAAGGTCCTCGGTGAGCAACGGAATGAGTAGTTTTAGACTTTTTAAGATGCAAGCAGAACATTCTGGAATCAAAGGTACCTCGATTCGATCATTTGTCAGTGGAGTCTTCCTCCTCAGACACACCAGCATCAAGTACCATCAGATATGCATCTTCACCATCTCGATAATACCCCTTCAGGACTCTCTTTATCTCGAAGTTAAGTTTTTCATAAATTGAAATAGCTTCTTCATTGGTCTTCCTGACCTCTAGGAAAAACTCTGAGGCTCCGTACTCTTTCATTCCTTCAATTGCTGCCTCTACAAGCTTCGATCCTATTCCTTGATGTCTATGTTCTGTTCTTACCGCAATAGATACAATATGTCCCTTTTTTACTGGAGAGCGTCCAAAACTCGAGATGCCTCTTTCAATTCTACACATGATGTATCCACAAATACCCTCATCACATTCGGCAACCAAGAATGATTTCGGAGCGTGATGATACAAGCCAAGAAAGAACTGGTCTGGATAATTTTCAGGCAAACAATTTCTATTGATACTGACCACTGATTCAATATCTTCGCGTTCAAACTGTCGAACCCTATATTCTTGGAGCATTATTTGTCACTGAATTGGTTTTGGCTGTAGTGAATCTGGAATTGAGTCGCTTTTTATCACTTACGCAGAGGACATAATTTACTGCTAGCGGTCACCATCTTCTAGCCACCGCTGAATTTCGTTAACATCGACCGTTGAAACAATTTTATTTGCTCTGTTAACCCATCTCTGAACTTTTGATAATGGTATCTCATAATCAACAGGCATCTTCAATGTACCAGCTTCTATTGACTTCTTAATTCTGGACCGCATTTTCTTTGGGTCTTCCATTGATAGAGTGATGATACTGGAGATATGGGCACCAACAAAAATGGCTTTTGCATCCAAAATCCATTCTTCAGCTACTTGAGCACTGACTTTGCATGTTTTGGAAATTTCTTCAGGATCTGCGACTGCGAGTTCATCAAGATCTTCTATCCCAATATTTTCGAGAAAAAGGGCATTCCGATCCTGAATCCCGTCTATTATTTCAACAGGGATTTCGGTATCATAATCTGCAATGCTATCACCCTCAAGAGTTTCGTAGTTAAAATCTTCCCAAATTTCAGATTGACCCATGTCTTTATCTTCTAAGGACCCACGCATCCGATTTTCAATATCTGATAATCTCCGTCTTGTGATTTCTCGTTCTTTATACAAATCACCACTAAACCCTGCATTATGTTCAAATGCCCTTGCTATACCCCGCCATAGCATCATTAAGCCTGAGGATAGGGAAAGAAGGATAATCAGCAGAGCAGCTACCGTATTGTACCACCACAAGGCTATACCTATTATCACAAAGATAGCAATTGATATGACAGCGAGAAAGCTAAACTGTGATTCATTCATGCTTGAAGACATTGGTACATAGCCTTGCTTTGTTTGTATTGAAATTGAGTTGTGTACTTATAAGGAATCTTAGTTGTGCATTTTGTCCAAATCAAATACCTTATCTCCAAAATATCATGGTGCGCGAAACATGAACATCATCCTTGTGGGAGGAACTCCTGGTACTGGAAAAACAGAGGTTGCCTCAGCGCTTAGAAGTAGGTTAGGTCGGGAAGTTATAGACCTTGGAGTACTGGCAAACAAAAGTAACTGTATTGGTGAACATGACTCTTTACGTGATACTGATATTATCGATGAAGATTGTTTGGTCGATGCAATTCTCAATTTGATAGAAACAGTTGATGCTGACCTCATTATTGAAGGTCATTATATTGACTTAGTACCAGGAAATAAAGTGACAAGAGTATTCATCCTTAGAACTCATCCTGATGAACTACGAGAACGGTTGAAGTCTCGAGCATATTCAAAAGAGAAGGTCCAAGAAAACTTAGAATCAGAAATTTTTGGTATTTGCCAAATGGATGCAATTGATGCATTTGGTGAGGATCTAGTATATGAAATTGATACTTCGGAGTCTACACTTGAAGAAACCATAGAGGAGATTATGGAGATGTTACATTCTAAAGACCCTCCCATTCGGTATGACTGGATGAGTGATTTAGAGGAAGTAGGGCGTCTACAGGAATTCATTCGGGATGCTTGATTATTCCTTCTCTCTCATAGCAATCGCGAGCAAACAAAGAACTGCAACGAAGATCATTTGAATGGGCACCATAGTAGCTTGAATATCTACATACCCTGCAACTATGTCAATGAGCAAGTATGGGAATGCACCAGCCATAGCCATCATCATTGCAGGAGCAAGAGACCAGTAAGTAGCTCTAGGTCTTGCATATGCAAAGTAGCCAATCAGGATTAACAGTATGCCAGAAATAATGGGAAATAGAAAGAATACATTTCCGTTGAAGAAGAATGCTTCCATGTATGTATTAAATCCATATGCAGGGTCAAGCGCATCTTGAACCCATACAGCTAAGAATTGTGTTAGTAATGAGAATACTCCAGATATTATAAGAATCGCAGTGGGCCATCGATATCTCAGGATTCCTAACTCACGTTTTCGTAATTGTTTCTTAAGCTCCTTTGCTTTCCTAATTCTCTCTGCTTCTTTGGTTTCCTCAACTTTACGCTCTCTCTTAGATAGGGCGTCCTCAGAGTCCTCTTTATCCCTATTTACAGCGTCAACAATTGCATCTGACATATCAGCCGCATCATCCTCGTTCTCTGGCCTTTCTTCATTCATTATAGGTCAAGCGAGATTTGTCGTTATGTCATATATAAGCCTCAGTGTATGAGTAGATTCAATTCATTCTTGGTGAAGCTCTTATCCCCCTTACAATTGAATTGGATTGAATTGTGTTCACTTCTGATTGGATATCATCATGACTCAGAAGGTCCAACACGGATTCGTATGATTTTCTTCCAATTCTTCCAAGAATTTCATTCAAATCATCTTGATTATCCATAGAGAAGTATGTAGAATATACTAAGGCGTCTGCAACTGCTTCAATCGTGGATATTTCTGGAGAATTAATATTACATGAGTGTGCAAATTGGAGGATATCAAAAAGGTTGGCAAAAACCAATGGGTTAATGGGATAGACAATTGGAAACTCAGCAATGATTCCAGTATTGAGACAGGTTGTTAGTTCTGAGTAATTGGTAAGATATCGTGTACAGACATATTTTGAGAGTTCTGAATTGAGAATTAAACCAATAGTTCTCATGTTATATTCTTCTTTTAACGGAACTATTTTCACTATCCCACCTCCATGTATCATACCCTTCGGTTTCATAATGCATCTAGGATATGGAAAGTTCTTTGTTGCAACTAAGAGTTCGCTGTTGAATGAATCAGAAAGAGCAGAATCTTGAAAGTACCAATCATCAGTGAATCTTAGATATCTCTCCATAATTCGATATCGTTGAATACTTCTACCTTTTGTAGCATATGGCACTCTGAACCTTCCGAATTTGTGATTTGCGAGATGCTCGCGTGGGATATCTCTTCCTCTAGTTGCAAATAGGTTGCCTGTTTGTCCATGCTTTCTTATCTGGTTGAATATTTCATCGCTATATATCGAAAAAATCCTTCTTGATGAAAATGAATCACGATCCAGGGAGTGGTCACTGTAAATAGAATCTCGTCTAGATAGAATTTGGATTTTGGAATATGGCACACTTCTCCCTGCACTACAGAAGATAGACACCATCTCCAAGGTCACATCTTCGAATGGATTTCCTTCATCAATGATTTTCCAGAGATTAAATGGATGCAATAAGAATTTTCGAGTCTTGTAGAATTGTCTCACCCTTAGAACACTATTTGGAACTAGGAATCCTAATTCACCAGTTTCATTTAGGAGGTGAAAAGATCTGGCAATGAAGAGTGAAGCGGCATTCCAAGTTCCATCTCGTCCACTCATTAGATCATAATCCGATGAGGATTCAATGATTGATTTCTCCGATTGAGTAAGAAGATTTCCATATGGAGGATTTCCCAGAACTAAATCAAATCCGTTCCGAAGCTCAATAACTTCAGGGAATGCTTTGTACCAATCAAATAGTTCAACTGAGATACTACAATCACTGAATATCTGTTGTTCATTTGTGTTTTTTATTCTTCCAACGAGACTATTTCCTTGTTGTAAATGAAACTTCACAGAAGATTCATTATTTGAAATTCCACCGCTTACCCAGCTGTTAAGAAGATGGGCTGAATTTCCCACAGCTCTAGTCTGAATATCTACACCGTACAATGAGTTCGCGGCTATTTGTTCCCGAATGTCAAATGGATCATTGGTTTCGCCCATTGCAAGACGTTCATTGAGAATCCACTCACCTGCAGCAATAAGAAAGACTCCCTCTCCACATGACGGATCTAGAATTTTTATTTGGGAGAGCAATTTGAGTATTTGTTCTCTTTCGTTTTCCGAACTCGTTTCATAATCGAAGTGTTCGGTCTCGATTCCCGTACGTCTATTCAACCAGTTTGAGATAGAATTCCCTGCAATGTCAGATGCTAAATCTTGTGGCGTGTAAAAACTCCCAGTGAGTTTGTTTTGATCTCTAGTCAGGGAGGCATTCAATAGGGAATCATCTCCATTTATGGAGATGGCCATATCCTAATTTGAAACCGAATAATATCTAACCTTACTATTGTGGTATGACACAGATTGATGAATACAAGATTAATTCTACATGTGCATCGGTAACCTAATCACAAATCTTACTCCTGCGGATGAGTCATTTGGTACCCTATCTTCAATCCAGATGCTCCCATGATATTTTCTAATAATATCATTAACTAATATCAATCCTAAACCCGTTGTAGATTTTCCAACTTTTCTGCTAAGAACTTCATGTTTTCTTTCATTCGGAATTCCAGGTCCATTATCCTCAACTGTTATCTCAGCATATCTTCCATCTTCGCTGTAACTTCCATGAATATTAATTTCCACCAAGTCATTTTGGCTAAACTTAGCTGAGTTGTGACATAGGTTGTAGAACACATCCCCTATCAAATCATCCGCATCAACGATGAATTTGTCATCTGGCATATCGCATTTGAAATCAATTTCTTTCTCAGGAAATGAAAATTTAACAATAGGAATTATTTCATCTATTATCTCACAGATATCCAAATGTTGAATATTCTCTTGATCACTAATCTCCACACTTGTTAATTTCCGTACATTTGATATTAGTCTAATCCCTCGTCGAGTTTGTTCCAATGCCGTTCTGATTAGCTCTCGTGCTCTTGGGGGGAGATCTTGAAGTTTGCTTGTAAGCTCAAGACCTATCAATATTCCCTGATGGATATTGTTCAAGTCATGTGCCATTAAGTCGGTATAAAATTCTGCTTTACTTTTTGCACGCTGGAGTTCTAATTTGGCGTTCAAGCGATTTGTAATGTCCATAAAGGCTGCAGCCATTTTCCCTGAGGAGGTTTGAAATGCATGAACTTCGAATGCTCCAGAAATTTTTTCATCTGAGTATTCGATTTGTTCTGTCGTCCAAGGTATTCCGTTTTCAGCAGCCTCTCTATATCTAGTTGGAACTTCGGTTTCTGCGAGAGGGGGAAATGCTTCTTCAATTGTCTTCCCAATAAACTGCTTATTATCCACTCCTAAAGTACTATCTGCTGCTGGATTTCCACCAATAAAAACTAACGAGTCATCTTCCTTCATTTCATACATGTGTAATCCAATTGGAAGAGAATGTACAATGTTCCGATTGGTTTCTTGAGACTCTTTTAATGCGGAGAGATTCCGTATTGAGGTGAGAAACACATTCTCCCCTTCGAACGTAATTGGATCCGCGTTCAGCAAAGCTGGGAAAGATGTTCCATCTTTTCTTCTCATATTCATTTCATAATCTTTGACTGTACCCTTTTCCTTCATTATCGATAGGTACTGATTTCGATCTTGAGGATTTTCATACATAACAGATGCTTTGATTTCTTTCAAGTCGTCTTGTGTATAGAGTGTATCTGAAAGAAGCGCATTGTTTGCTGCAAGAAACTCTCCATCTTCATTAGTAATTGCTAATCCAGTAGGTGCATTTTCAAATACGGATTTGTACTTCCTTTCACTTTCATCCAATGCCTTTTCTGTCGAAACATGTTCTGACCTGTCTATCGTGATAACAGCAATTACTTTTTCATCCTGAATTGAAATAGTCCTTCCATAATTATCGATTGGGATGATTTTCCCATCTCTTCTCACGAGTCTAACTCTATCGTGTCGTGTAGCCTCGTTTCTTTCTTGCATGCTAAAAGCTGCATTACGTAGTTCTTCTAGGTCATCTGGATGAATCATCTTGAATGTGTCTTCAAATGACAACCCGATTAGTTCAGATACATCATAACCTAACATTCTTGCCTCAGCTGGATTTGTATAGATCATTCTGTAATCCTGAAAGATCATTATGCCTTGTGGTAATTGGTCTAAGAGTTCTTTCAACGCTTCGACGTTATTTAGGATGGGCGGCAATTCTGTCATTATCCTCACATACCTAACAGTAGATTAGATATAGAAAACGTCTGCGATATATCTTCCTTTTTCTAATCTTAGTTAATCTGTTATGCACTTCTTAAAAAGACGATATTAAAGAAAAGAAAAGAATCTGGAGGTCTTCCGACCATCCAGCTTTCTTCGTGTTATCCTACTTTCTGACCACAGTTTGGACAAAACTTCGCCCCGTTCAGGGCAGTTCCACATGCACTACAAAACTTTGCACCTGCAGGAGTTGTTGCTCCACCATCACCAGATGGTTGAGTTGCTCCAGCCATTGCTCCCATGAAGCCCATACCAGCACCAAAACCAGCTCCCGTGCTCTTACCGAGAGACTCGGCTGCATCCTTCATGGTTTCCATGCCAGCGAGCTGTTGACCTCCAACTCCTCCAGTCTTCAGCCAGAATAGTCGCTCACGGTACTTCTCTGTAGTGTCCATTCCCTCGAACTTGAGGTCGACCAGCTCGAGCCCAATTCGCTCAAAATTCATGCGAACCTTCGTCTTGACCTTCAGTGAGGTCTCGTCTAGCTGGGTAAATACAGCCTGCAGATCGTAGTGTGCGAATTCATCAATAATTCGTTCATTCATAAATGATCGCAGGAAGTCGTTCATCCTCCTTGTGTCGAAGGCATTCTGAT
>JAEORG010000001.1 GCA_016841005.1 Candidatus Thorarchaeota archaeon
TATGCTTTCTTTGAACAGCTCATTGATTCTGGGTACACCTTCAGAGATCTTTTCAGAAAGTTCCTTTAATTTGTCCAGACCCTTGTATAGCGGTAATGGAACTACCAAATCCTTGGCATTTGAAAATGCTGAGGTATCACATAGTCGATTAGAATCTTTTTCTACACAAAGCTGCCAGCAAAATGACATACTAGGAGCAACTGTGATCCGTAATTCAAAAGCGCTCTCAGAGTTCTCATTTGGAAGGTATCCTTCAAGTTCAATAAACATGGATTCATTTGTTCCTCTCCGTTTTAGCGAGAACAGATTTTCATATGCACTTTCTCCATGTGAGCGCTCCCATTTCAGATTTCTAAGGGAGAGAAGTGCGTGAAGGATGGAGGATTTTCCGACCGCATTGGCCCCAATGAAGATATTCATTTTTCGTGCAGCAAACTGCGTGTCTACAATAGATTTGATATTCCTAATCCTTACCCTCCTTACCCATAGCTCATTGCCGCCTTCGGGAACTGTGATGATTGACATGTCCGTTCCTGATGTCATTCTATCGCGAATTTTAATCACATAATTGACATACGATAGCACTTCAATTGAAATAAGAAGATCCACTAAGGCTGCAGAGCCCATCGATACATTCTTGTCTGAGGGAGAGCGCTCTGAATACATCATTATCCTACTTGTTAATATAGGATAGCTAGTTTCTTTTGCATCTTCTATATAATCCAGAATGGGTTGGATTTCCGACCACTTTGAAACAAGATTTTTCATTGTAGCTTGGAAGTCGTCGTGCTGAGAATATTCAAGATACTGCGCTGCGAAACGTCCCTCCTTTGTAAATTGATACTTATCATCAACTTTCTCAAGGATTCCGACTTGTATGAGAAAAGCGAGCTGACGCTGTATTGTCTGCTTCTTAGTAGATGTTTTCTTTGCAACTTCATCTATTGATAGAGGCGTTATGTGGGCTTTTGCTTTGAACCAAGATGTGATCACATCTCTTAAGCCGTTCTCCGACACTCCTATTGGAATAGCTAGTTTGTCCACTCTTATCACACCCTCGTCGATGAGTCCCAGTAAATCTTGCTAATGCACCTCATTTTGTTTTCTTATATACCATACTATCATTGAAAGCTGATTATGAAATGGCATATGTTTATTGAGTAATTAAATTAAGTCTGCAAATCGTAGAAGTTGCTGGATGAATATGAGTTTCACTTAACTATTAATAGAGATGAGCGAGCAGTCCAGAATTGGTCAGGTGCGCATATACTGCAAAAATGGGGACTCCAAGTACTGGTCTTTGTTTCTCTTCTATTTAATCGTGAAAATCTCTGGATATTCCGGATCCTCAATCAACACGTAGTTCTGAACTCTCTTTACCCGTTTCCCGTTAAGTTTTCTGAAGTCCTTCAATCGATAGATTCTATCAAGATGCGACATGCTAGTGAGCAGCAAACAATACACAGGCCCTTCTCCTTTGCTTCTGAAGTCTGGGAAATATTGATTGTATCTCTTTCCAGCTGGAAACTCTTCTCGAGTGCCGGCGAATTCGACTTTCGCTCGATACACTACTGACTTTGTTGGCACGTCATAGAAATAGGCTGATTCTATTTCGGGATGTAAAAATTCCTCGGGTTCATACATGCCTGGCTGAACAAGATCCCAAAAAACACCTCCATGCTTCACCATATGTGCTACATGTGCAAGTATACTACCCAGCCTTCCGTCTCTTAAAACAAATGGACTTGCAGCTATTAAGATTGATTTTGACACCTTACCACCTTTCATATCTTTTATTTATTCATTCATAACTCTTGTTGAGCCTAGGTCAAAGAATATATTGCGGTTGATTTTGAGAACGAAACACAGTCAAGAAGGTAACTTTGAATGCCGCCAAAAGATATGAACATCATCGTAGTTTTGAGTTAGTCATTTATTCTGTTTCTTCACGTTTCATTTCTCTTTCAACTTCTTCCAACCATGAGCATATTATGCTATCCGATTTCAGCTGCTTCTTTAAATAATCAATGGAACTTAATTTCTTCTTTACCATGACAATGAAAAACTCTGGTAGACTAAATTGAAAATAACTCTCCTTGTCGATTTTTGTTGTCACTAGTGAATCATATCCCTGATTTGTTTTCCTAGAAGTAATATTTTCATGAATATCATATCTGCTATCAACCTCAGGCATTCCTCCATCCTCATCAGTTAGTAATGAAAGTATCATATTGTTTTCCAATCGAATTAGGTTGGCATATTCGAGAATCGACTTGTATGAAGATGCAATTTTCCCTCTCATACGACTTTTCCATCTCTTACCTAATCGTTGCTCTACATGAAGCACCAATTCTAACGGATCACGAGGAATTCCTTTGTTGATTTCAAGAAATGACACAATTTCTGACCATGAAGAAGATTCCAGTATTTGCTCTGCAATTAATCTCCGACAATCTTCTTCTTTTCCAAATCCTAGTAGGCGCGCGAATTTTTCACCTGCTTCTGTTAGAACATACATACCACGTCTGGGAACGTTAGCTAATCCTAATGCTTCTGAAGCGCTCAATCCCTGCCTCACAGTAACCTGATGAAGCCCTACTGGTCCTGCCAAACCCTTGTAATCTGTTTCCCTTTTCATTGAAAAAAGGCCTCGGGTGACTTTTGCGATAGTTTCAATCGACACTGAAGGAGTGGCAATCTGTATATTTTCGTCGCTGGACATAGTTATCGAACCATATAATTTATTAGGGTAAGTACACTAATAAAGATTAAGTTTGTTTATAGTACCTGTTGTGAACTACAGACTAATGAAAGAATCATGATGTACACTTCGTGGTAGGTTAATGTACTTCAATTTCATAATAATCTGCTATGTCATTCACATCAATTACAAACAGATCCAACAAGACTAGTAAGGAATGTGAATCCAGATTGTCAATAAATATTGAAACACTTCCAAATGCCAAGGTGGGTCCGATTATTCGGTTAGTAGATGAACTTACTATACTAGGAGGTGAATCTGATAGACTTGGTATTGCTTATGCAATGGGAATCGAAGAAGGCACTGCAAATACTCCAATTAGAGCCGCTTTACTCCTAGGTCTTATTGTTGCTCTAGAAAATTCTCTAGTATTGACAGACATCGGTCGAGAATTTTCTCGCGCAGATGACAAGAAGAGAAGAGAAATTTTCGGTCAACAGATTCGCCAGCTAGAGCCTTTTGCAACTATATCCAGAGCATTAGCTGAACGACCACTGAGTGAAGAAGAAATCATGAATTATGTAAAAGCAAGAATCCCTCAAGCAAGAAATTGGGGGCTGTCAACAGTGAAAGAGATGTTTAGAACTATCCGCGGTTGGTGTGAATTTGGAGAAATACTACATTTGAATAAAGAGTTGAACAAATATGAATCAATCTAACTCACTGAAAGACAAGTTCCCACGCATAGGACTGGATAAGCTTGACGCATTTATGAAGCGTGTTTGTCAGCTGATGAATGCAGATGCAGAAACGCTTTCTAGTGCGCTAGACTATTCAAGTAAAGTTGCAATTTCTAGTCATAGGCATATTGCTGAAACAATGAATCTCATTGAGGTCCATGAAGGCATTGTCAGACCTAGTCAAACTGGACACCTTTATTGTAAATCAAAACGCGACAGAAAACGAATTATCACCGAATATACA
>JAEORG010000243.1 GCA_016841005.1 Candidatus Thorarchaeota archaeon
AAAGTGCAATATCGAATCTAGATGTTAGGAACACGTGGTATGCCTTGGGTGCATTCAGTGCTAGTGCGAACAAAGCACAGCTCTTGAAACTCACAAAGCTGCCATTTGTGCTCAATATTGACACTGAAGAAAAAGAAGTGATGCCTTGCTTGGACCAAGCTCGCGCGCAGACGCATGTAGACACCTGGACCAACGAAAATCCCACCATTAACGGTGATCTCGATGGAAACCCAACATCCTATTCGAAAGACGATGTTGTGATTGCAATTCTTGATACTGGGTGTGACAACGATCATGTAGACCTAGACGGAGGCAAAGTCTTGGCATTCAAGGACTGCGTGGACAATCAAGATGATTTCACACCACCCATTGATGCCTATGATTCTGACACGACCTATGGACATGGAACTCATGTATGCAGCATCGCTGCGGGAACTGGAGAAGGATACTACGGAATTTACAAAGGAGTTGCACCAGGAGCCGCACTCGTTGTTGTTAGAGTATTAGGTGGAACAATCAGCGATCTCACTGAAGGCATGAACTGGGTTGCGACAAATAAGCAAACATACGGCATTGAGATTGTCAGTATGTCATTATCAGTGACAGACAGCGGAGGAGATTATGACCAGTACGCTCAACTTGCTGATAGGCTTGTTTACGATTACGGACTTATAGTGACTTGCGCTGCAGGAAACACGCCATATGGTGAAATAGTCAGATCTCCAGGTACAGGTAAGTATGTTATAACTGTAGGAAATGCAATTGACCCCTCGGAGAGTTCAAGTAGCAATTGGGAACGCAATCCAGAAAGCTGCCATGGTCCAACAGACGACATGAGAATAAAACCAGATATTCTTGCACCAGGTACGGATATCATGGCTGCGAAAGCTGGCACATCAAGTGAGTATCGTGAACTAACAGGTACTTCAATGGCTACACCCTTCGTTGCTGGCCTCTGCGCGCTGTGGCTTGACAAAGACATGAATTTAAAGAATCCATCATATGGAGACCGCTCAGATCCAAAGGTCAAGAATCTATTTATGGCGAGTGCCACGGATATGCCATATGATCCTTACGAAGGAAAAGATAATTATTATGGCGCTGGCCGCGTCGACGCATGGGATGAGCTATTATTCTATGTATATGATGTTTCCAGTTTATTCTCCAATGCACCTACGGTGATTACCAAATCCTACTCTGACAAGCATTACTATCGCTACAATGAACCACTCTGGGCTGGAGACCTCTATATCATGGCTGACTTCTATAAGGTGCTTTGCTACAATGGTATTTTCATCTACGCTCAAGCAACAGGAGATCCTGACTTGGTTCTTGTTATCTCGATCTGGAACAAGAACTACGTTAAGGTAGCAGAGTCATATTATGGAAGAATCAGAAATGTTGGCTACACGTCAACATATGAAGGCGCATATTATGTGAGGGTAGAGGTGTACAGAAACGGTGATTTGAGCACTGGTCAAGTATCAGGGGACTACTACGACGTCCATATCATGACTACACTTTCCTAGGTACAAAGTAATGTGAATCGTTTTGAGTGAGCGATTCACATCTTTTCTTTTTCTTAACGAGTTGTTGCTATTGTATTCTTATCTTGAATCTAAGACTCGTTTGACTTCAGCAATCACGTCTGGACGGATAGCTAGAGGTCGTCTACAATCTGAAAATGGATTGTATCAAAAACCGAAAGATGAAAATTTCCGTGGGTGGATACTAGTCAACATAAAAGCGAAAAAAACTCTGATGCCTAGGAATTCAAGACTACAGCTAGATACTTGCAGGATGTATAATGAGAGTGTAGTTCTAGATGTAAGGGAATTCCTTGAACCAACTCTTTATACGTTCTTCAATAGATGCTGGTGATATAACGCGTCCAAAAGCCTTCTTCTTTTTTTCTTGAAGATTGGAGAGGAATTTCATACATTCCTCCGAGGAAGTGTAGCGACTACGAATTTCCTGGTATACCGTGGTTCGTCCTTCTCTGAAGGGACCTGTTCCAACACTATTGGGTAGAGGCCCATCTTCATCGTACCAGATTAAAGCTCTGCATACGCTTGTACCAGAAGCCTGAAGCTGACCTGCATAGTGTAGTTCTTCTGTTACTCCAGCAGAAGGTTCTTCGAGCCGCATCGAGTAATTTGGACGGTAGGCAACAATGCAGTCACCTTGGCGAATCAGATGGAAGTCCCGGGTACAAATCTGTCTCGAGAGTTGACGAATGGCTCCGAATACTTCCCAAATTGGCAACTCAATTGCTAGATTTGATGGTCTGACGGTTGGCTCAAATCCTTGGAAAACGTCATCAGGGTAAAGCTTCCATCGCTTGTTGGAAAAATAGGTCACCTGTCCTGCTAGGGGCAGTGACACATCCTTCTCAAGGCAGATAGTTTCACCATCTGTTCTGTACTCCTTTCCCGAGGTGGCTAGATGGTGCCCCCTTATTTCATACGTATTATGTCGGTTACCTATTGTACATGTTCCGGAGAAGACATTGAAACCAATGTCTTTCGGTTGTACAGCACCAACCGTTTTGGAAAGATTTTTTGCCACAGCTCTGCGAAGTCGATTCAGAGTTGTAGCAGCCAAAGGATACTCATCAATTGTGAGAGGATCAAACACGATGAATCTATCATAAATGAGTTTCCTGAAGCTGTCGATTTCATGAATAGCTTTTGGGTCATCGCGAGTGCTTGTTATTGGAAATGCAGAGTAAATAATCAGGTATTGTGGTTGAGTCATCAATTTCCATAGCGTACCAACAGGGTGCTTGACAGCCCATACATAGTGAAATCCTCGAGAGCTTCCGAAAATAATGTCTGCCAATCGTTCAGAAAGATGGATTTCAAGATTTCTCCATATTGCAAACTCTTGGAGAGAGAAATTCACCCTTATCCCAGCAGTTCCACTTTGACTTGGACGCAGATTTCTGACTCGATACCAGATATCGTGAAGATCATCAATGAGTGTGATTATCCCTAAAGGACGCAAATCGGCTTTTTCAACAATCTCAAATTTTAAGGGACAAATAAAGTCCTCATTTCTGTACCATAGCATATGTAAAGAAATAACAGCTATGACTGGATTGTCTTCCACTGCCTGCTTGATTGCAAGATTGTATCCAGCCCCCAAGGCTTCTCTTTTGGCAATTGGATCCTCACTTTCTCGTAGCGCAATTTCATCTCGTCCAATAGCCTGACGGATATAATTATCAATATCATATACTTTGATTAGAGGATTAGCATTAGCGTGAATCCATTTAGGCCTATTATCATTTGCAAATGTAGTGAGCTTCGAAAGAACCTCGGAGTGATTGACACCAGTTTGACCAGTGACTAGGAAAAGCCTTGTCGAATTCGCCATTTATGAAAATCCCCCAAATGTGTAGAGGAGGAAAAGGCTATTGTTTGCAGAAGACTTTCATGTACAGATTAATGCCCTCTTCAGAAACAAAACGACCTTTTGAAGTCCGAATTAGTGGGACCTCAGCTAGAGGCGATTCAACAACATCGAAATGGTCTGTAGATTTCAGACATTGTTTCATTTTTCTAATCAATTCTTTCGATTCTGGTGTTTTGTTTGAAACAAACAGAATTACCTCACTGTTCCCGTTCGATTTCAAATTAATCCCCCGAAACGCATATGCATAAATTCATTGCACTTTCTTGTGCAACGGTGAGATATATATTCTCGTGGTGGGTCCTTTCTTCGTTGAATCACGTAGCCCATGACGAGTGAAACTCATCTTAAGGTTTGGGATTTCACTATCGGAGTCAATCCGAAGATCGTTATTTCAAACACGATGGTCTTTTGGAAGAACCGTGAAGATGTCTCCCACTATTCCGAAGTCTGCAACAGAGAATGTGGGAGCATGTGGGTTCCTATTGATTGCCACAATGATGTCAGAAGAGCTCATACCCAAGAAATGAGCTAGCCATTTCTGATTTCATCTGAAATCTCAGTTTCAAGATTCTCCATTTTTAATCAAGTTCCTTCTTTATGAATTTCAGAATTTCATCCTCGCCCTCAATTGTGAGCATATCAAAGGAAAGAGTGTCGAGACTATTAATGCTTCTCAAATAACAAGTTAGAATTGATACCGAGATTCCTGTATTTAGCAGCATAACTTGTTAGCGCCTAAAGACGAAAGCAGCAAACTGTGGTCGTCTTAGTTATCACCAAGCTACTGGTCATGTACTGGATAGATCATTTTGAATGGTTCTCTTGAGAAATCATAACAAACATGACCTTCTTTCGCTAGAATTTCGATAGCTTGCGATGCAGTCTTGTTTGAAACATTTGCCCTTTTTGCAATCTCTTTTATTATAAGACCTGGTCTTTCTCTTACTATCTCTAGAATTCGTCTTTGTACCTCGTTCTCTGGTAGAGGTTTGGATCCATGAGTTTGATTCAAAGTCATTTCTTCTATTTGATTGCTTCTTATGACCTGTTTCATCAATGGCCAAAGAAATCGCCCGATGCCAATTAATGCTCCAATGGCCCCTATTCTTATGTACCAATCCAATGAAAAAAATCCCAGAAATACATATAGACCCAGAATCAGTGCGCCAACAAACGCAAAACAGGCCAAGTTCCTAAGGTCAATACGATTCATACTACGTCGTATACCATGCAGAATCAACCACGAAACGCTTTCACAGGACCAAACAGCAAAGACTAGCCATCCATTTAATGCATTTAGTGATGAGTAATCTAATATAGAAACAACAATCCATGTGTAGAAGAAAAATCCTACTGATCTGATAATGAATGAAAACTGATATTTCTCCACTCTTCCCAAGCCAATGAAAAGCGAGAATGGTAGAATGCCTGCAATCACTGCCAGAGTGATTAGCATCGAATCCTCATAGGACAACTGAAATCCAGCAGCAAGTACTAGCAGAAACAGAAAGCACAGGCTAATTATTTTTCCACTAAGCAAATCATACAGATTAATCAAAATAATCACTTTGTTCAATGTATAATCTATTTGAAGAACTTTCTGGATATCGGTATAGCACAGTAATATATGACTCAGAAAACAAATTGTGAATCAATACACAATAACAGGATAGGGAGAATATATCAACAATTGTAACACTTAAATCCGATTGTGTGTTTTATTTCTGTATGTCAAATGACCTTCCTCCAATCGCGGAAAAAATACTTGCTGTCTTGAAGAAAAAAGATGGCTTATCATTCACTGAAATCGCTGGAAAAACAGGTCATGCCCTCGGTGTTGTTTCCAAATACATAGGCATTCTTCAGGCAAAGGACTATGTACGCATCGAAGTGAAGAAGCCTTTCAAACTAGTTTATCTAAAATAGATTGGGTTTCCTACGAGAATAAGGCACCATTTTAAGGCATGACTTGTATGGAAGAAGCGATGTAATGGGTGTAAGGCGAAGCCATTATATCACTCTTAGCAAGGATGAAATCTGTAACAAAAGAGAAAAGGTAGGAAGCATCATAGCAAAAAGCATGATGCTATGAGTCATGGAGTTCCAGCGCTTTCCTTATTCCCGGCACAACCTCTCTCTTTGCTAGTCGAGCAAGATTCTGAAAAACGCTCAACAATCTCCCCAATATCTATCGTTACAATTTTCCTAAATATTTGCCGTTTTCTTTTTTGTCAAAGTGAAGGAGTAAGAAATGAATTTAAAATGAAAAAGAAGAAGATAGAGGGGAATCCTCTATCTTGAGTCCAAGACTCTCTTTACCTCTGCAATCACTTCAGGGAGGACTGTGAAGATATCACCTACAATTCCGAAGTCTGCAACGGAGAATATAGGTGCATCTGGGTCTTTATTGATAGCTACTATCAAGTCGCTCGACGACATTCCAGCAAGGTGCTGAATCTGCCCAGATATTCCAAGCGCAATGTAGAGCTTTGGACACACAGTTCTACCAGATTGGCCAACCTGCTGAGACGGAGGGAGCCAACCTAAATCGACGATTGGACGTGAACCCCCGATAGCGGCATCAAGTAGTTTCGCTAGTTGCTTGGGTAGTTCAAGATTAGAAGGATCTTTGATACCTCTACCGCTGCAGACAATAATGTCAGCCTCCTCGACC
>JAEORG010000244.1 GCA_016841005.1 Candidatus Thorarchaeota archaeon
CATGTATACCCTGTAGAGCTCATTCCTCCAATGAGAGATCTCTTCAAATCAACAGGAAGTGTGGATGCAGTCATTGAAGAAATGAAATCTAAAGGCGGATACTATCCCAAACTGCAACGACGAGAAGGTTCTATCATCTATTCAGAGAAGGGTCCTGCTAATCCTAAGGCCTATAATGAAGCCAAAACTGATGCTGAGCGGCGAAGAGCATACTGCTTCTGCCCGCTAATTCGAGATGGTCTTGATGAAACTCCTAAGACCTTTTGTAATTGTTCTGCAGGTTGGCCTAAGCAAATTTGGGAAGGTGTCCTTGAACGCCCCCTCAAAGTGGATATTGTTAGGTCTCTAACGAAGGGGGATGATACATGTGAGTTTGCAATTCATCTTCCTGAAGATGTTCTATGAGGTTGGCAATAGAATACGATATGAAGTCCCTTCTTTTCGTTCGATATGTTCGATAGACCCTCCATATCCCTCAATCACCTTCTTGCTTAGATACAACCCAAACCCTCCACCTGTTGTTGAAGTCCCTCTCTCAAAGAGCTTTGGTTGAATATCTCTTGGTATCCCTGGACCGTTGTCCGTGAAAATAATCTGAAGATTATCATCATGTTGAGTGAGTTCTATGACTACTGCTACTTCTCCATCCGAGAACTCCGCAGAGTTGCGAAGTAGATTATCAAACACTATTGGAATCAATCGAGCACTTTGGAGCTCGGTTTCTTGTGCAGAGCTTCGTATTTCGACCCTGAGGTTGGAGTGCGTCTTCTCTGCCTGTTTTTTCACTTTTTCAAGTATCTCATTGAGATTTCTTTCGTCCGCTGCTCCCGGACGTCCAAAAATGTCAAGAAGATGGACCATTCTCTCAGATGCCGCTTCCACGGTCCGGATATATTCATAGACCGCACCTTTGTCTTCAATCAACATCAATGCCGCTTCAGCATGATTCATGATTACCTGCAAGTCATTTCTTATGTCATGCTGCAAAAATGAAGCATATAGTTCGAGGTCTCTGTGTGATTGAACAGCTGCTTTTTCTGCCATTATTCTTTGCGTGATATCCTCTTTAACTGCTACATAATTAGTAATATCTCCCTGAGGACTGAAGATTGGTGAGATCCGTGCATCTTCCCAATACAACTCTCCATTCTTTTTCTTGTTGATGAACAATCCCTTCCATGATTTGCCCTCTTTCAATGCTCTCCAGAGTTCGACATGTGTTTCAATGGGAGTAAGTCCTGACTTGAGAATTCGAGGATTCTCTCCAACGGCTTCTTCCAAAGAATAACCTGTCAAAATTGAAAATCTGGGGTTGACATACTCAATGGTCCCTTCCGAATCTGTGATGACTACGGAAGTTGGACTATGTTCGACAGCCATTGATAATTTACGTAACTCTTGCTCAGCTAACTTTTCCTTTGTTACATCGATTACTACAGCTATTGTACCAATAATTTCATCCTTCTCGTCTTTTCTCGGGACTGCTGAAACTCGTACGAGTATTGGTTTCCCATCTTTTCGTTTCATTTCAAGCTCGTAAGCTGAGGAAACATCTTGAATTCTGTCAGAAGTTTCCTTGAGAAGTTTCTCAATCTCCGCTTCAGATACAAGATTGAATAGATTCATTCCTTGGAGTTCATCGGTACAATATCCAAGCATTTGAGCAAAGGCGTCATTCACAAAGACCAAGTTTTCTTGGTCATCTGTAATTCCAACACCTTCTGGAAGAAGTGCCAAGAGGTCTCTATAATGTTTCTTGGTCATTCTCAAAATATCAGGGCTGGAATCGTTTTTCTTCGATGGCATAGTGAACTCCACCAAAATGTCACTGTACATGTTCGGATAGATTCTGTCTGCCTGCTGTTGCTTTTTTAAATAGATATCCTCTACCACTAAGGGGTAATCAATCATGAACTTTGTCCAAGTTCCTTCTCCAAGTCTTCTACACTCACTCTTGGTTCAATACTCCTACTAGCGAGAATATAGAGTATTATAAAATTCAGTCCTAGTGCCATAAAGAGAAGCGGAACTCCCCTGAACAGCTCATAAATCACACCTGCAGGTATCTGACCAAACGTGACAATAGAAAGAACAAAGACTGCAGTAAGACTCAACATTTTTCCAAGATCTTGTCTAGGCAGAGATTTCTGGATATAGGTGTTTATAACAGACATCCATAGGACATCATTGATTGATTTGATTGCAGTTGCTATAAACGCCAGTGAGAATAGCACACTCAGTCCTGGATAGATTGAATCCATAGCTGAAAGCCACGACGCAGGAGCTATATATGGGATATTTTGAGCTACAATTAGTAGTCCGATTGCCACTGGCATTACAGAATAAACCATCAGCGTGAGCTTCTTCCCACCATGTTTGTCAAATAGCCTTCCAAGATACAAAGTTAAGGGAATTGAGAATGTAAGGGTCAAGAGAAGCATCAAGTTGATGTCCCCAATCCCAAAACCCAGGGTTTCATTCACATAATACAGGTTCGCGAATCCATAGAATGTGTCACTCAGAGCATCTATGCAGAAAACTGCGATGAAAATTGGGAAGACGCGTGCTAGAAGTCTGATACTTCTAATATTCTCCGAGATGAAGTCTCTGACCACATTTTCCGATTTTGCTGCCCGTTTACCAGGGTCTGTCGAGTCAAGCCATTTGATCCTGATGAAGGCACATATCATGTAAGCTATTCCTGATATTAGGAACATCGTGCCCATGACCCCGAGGAACTCTATTCCTAGGTTCAATAACACACCGACTACAAACAGAGGAACGAGTCCGAACACTGTACCCAAAGTGAAAAGACTCATCGCCACACCTCCATGGCGTCGGTCAATTTGTTCCATGATATACGCTGTACCGCCTTTCCCTGTAAAGGACGAGATTCCAAACATCATGAATCCTATCGCCATTATTAGGACATCTCCCGAGAACGCGATAATGAAGTACCCAATGCCATTAATCGCCATTGTAATTGATGCTAATACCCGCCGGTCGTAATTATCAGCCAGATATCCCGATACAAACCCTCCAATAAGTGACGTACCAGTCAGTAGTGAAACAAGTACACCTACCATAATATACGTCAGACCGACATCCCTGAGGTAGAGTGGGAAATATCTGTTTACAACCTGGAGACTGGAGTAGATCCAAGCTGTGACGAGGAATATGGTGAAGTTCTTATTAGACACAGTCTGTCTGACAGCCTCAAACCA
>JAEORG010000245.1 GCA_016841005.1 Candidatus Thorarchaeota archaeon
GGTTATGATAGAGTATTTCCAGGTGCTGTAGTCAGACCTTCGTCTGCTGAGGAGGTCTCGCAAATTCTGAAAGCCGCGAATAAAAATAAGATACCAGTTACTCCTAGATCTGGGGGCTCAAGTCTTCAAGGAGAGGTTATCCCTCAGAACGACGGTCTAGTGATTGATTTACTTCGATTGAATAAAATTCAGTTATTTGAAGATCTTAGATCTATTCGGGGTGGTGCAGGAGTAACCTTTGGCATGTTAGACAAATATCTTAGTCCTCATAAGTTATGGGTGCCAATCTACCCAGAATCGTCTTTGGTATGTACAGTCGCTGGAAATGTAGCAGTTAACGGGGCGGGTCCAGGGTCAGGAGTCTATGGTTGTATTGGAGAATTGGTCTTGGGTCTTGAGATTGTACTCCCCAATGGCGAGATTATACAGACAGGTACTGAGGCGAATCCATATGCACCAGGACCCTTTCTTAGATATGCATTTGGACCGGACCTGACTGGATTATTCATTGGATCCCTGGGTGCATTTGGAATTATCACTGCAGTTTCAATCAAGACCTTCAAACGGATGGAATACTTCTACTATCAGACATATGGTTTTGATGAAGCTCAAAGTGCTGAAAAATTTCTCAGTGAATTAAGACACAATGATATCAGCACAGTGATGGCTTCAATCTATGAAGGTCGAATCCTTGAGTTTTTCCTAGATATGCTCGGAGAAGAGTATGGTATTCCTCAGACGGACTGGTCGCCATTTACAATATCAGCTACGATTGGTAGAATTCGAGAAGACCAGCTTCAAAGTGATGTGAAGATGACAGAGGAGATCTGCACAGGACTTGGTGGGCGGGTTATTGGAGTCCCAGAGCTACCGAGGGGTGAATGGGATGATCGAATGTGGACCTTTGCTCGTTCATCATATGTCCACGGTTGGTGGTGGCGAATTCTCTACCATCATCAGACTCCATCTAATTGGCATAAATCCGTTGAAGAAATCTGGGAAGTTATGGATAAGTTTGGCATTCTTGGTCATACCGCTGGATTTCTCACTGCAGACTCCAGTTACAATTTTTACCCACACCTCTATTTCGATCCTGTAGATAGTGAAGAAGAACAGAAAGTACGAGCAGCACACAAGGAACTTTCACAGCGGCTTTTCAAAACTGGTGCAGTACCTTTCAAGCTAGCACCATATTGGGTGGAGGGTGTCGACGAAATGAAGTCCTACTTGGATTTCATCAAGGATCTCAAAGACACAGTTGATCCGAATGGTATCATGAATCCAGGTGTAATGGGTGGTTTATAGAAGGTAGAGAAGATGGATGCGAAAGTTACCGATGAATTGGCAAAGGTTGTTGGAGATGATTACATTTCCACAAAGGACGATGTCCTTCTTACATATTCATCATCAGCATCAATGGCAAAAGATCCAGTTCGACCTGGGGCAGTTGTAAGACCTTCAAATGCTGCAGAGATTGCGGAGATTCTCAGAATAGCAAATCAACACAAGATACCTGTTACGATAAGGTCAGGAGGAACTAGTCTTCAAGGTGAAGTAATCCCCAAACTTGATGGTCTTGTGGTTGAGTTAATGCGTCTAAATGAAATTACACTTTTTGAGAATTTACGGTCAGTGAGAGTGGGTGCAGGCGTCACATTTGGTGAACTTGACAAGTTTCTAAGCAAACATGCTCTCTGGGTCCCAATTTCCCCAGAATCTGCATTGGCTTGCACAATTGCAGGTAATGTTGCTGTAAATGGCGCAGGTCCAGGATCAACTCTCTATGGTTCAATAGGAGAGATGGTGATTGGCTTAGAAATTGTGTTACCTAACTCTGAGATAATCCAGACAGGGACAGAAGCCAATCCGAATGCACCAGGACCGTTTCTGAGATATGCCTTTGGCCCAGACATCACAGGACTATTCATAGGCTCATTAGGGTCTCTGGGGGTTATTACAAGCGTATCACTGAAAGTCTTCAAACGAATGGAGCATTTCGATTACAATACGTATGGATTTGACTCCTATGAAACCGCAGAGAAATTTCTCATGGAACTGAAGAACAATGACGTTAATGCGATCTTTGCTTCACTGTATGAGGGCCCAGTTCTAGAATTCTTCATGGATATGGTTGGTGAAGAATACGGAATACCACCAATGGATTGGCCAGAGAGAACTATCTCCATGACAATTGGACGCGTACGGAAGGACATGCTTGAGAGCGATGCAAAACTTGCTAGAGATATTTGTGAAAGACTCGGAGGAACTGTATTCGGGATTCAGGAACTACCAATGGGTGAATGGGATGGTAGGTTGTGGACATTTGTTAGAACATGCTATGTGCACGGCTGGCACTGGAGGACCCTTTATCATCACCAGACACCGACAAACGCACACAGATCCGTTGAGGAGATAACCAAGGTCATGGATAAGTATGGATTTCTGGGGCATACTGCAGGATTCATGACTGGTCATGCCTCAACCAATATGTATCCCCAGCTATATTTCGATCCTGTGGACCAAGAAGATGAGGATAAGATAGTGACTGCACATGATGAACTTGCAGCCACCCTGTATAAGACTGGTGCAGTGCCATTCAAACTGGCACCATTCTGGAAAGGTCTAATGGAGGGAACAGAGAATTATATGGAGTTTCTCGGTCGATTGAAAAAAGCAATTGATCCAAACGACATCATGAACAAAGGAGTACTTGGAGGAATTTAGAAATGACTGAAATAGATTTGGACGATCTTCAAGAAGAGCTTCTACAATGCCGACGATGTGGAATCTGTAGGAACGCAGTATATGAAGCTAAGGGATTTGATGGCATATGTCCAATCTGGAGAAACACTCCAGGTTTTGAAACTAGTTTTATGAGAGGAAAGATACAGGTTGCTCTTGCCCTGCTAGATGGTCAGTTAGAGAGAAATGCTGAGAATGCAGAATCACTCTTCCAATGTGCACTTTGCGGAAATTGTACTCAGATATGCGCCGCAGAGTTTCACCCATCACATCTATTGGAAACTGTGAGAGAGGTTCTTGGCGACCTTCCGAACGAATCAAGAGATAAGATTGCAGATAGCATTGCTGAGTATGATAATCCATACAATGAGAAACAGGAAGCTCGAAGAGAATGGCTGAACGAGTTAGGACTCAATATTCCTACCACAGGAGATATTCTCTATTTTGTAGGATGTACCGCTGCTCTAAGGATTCCAGACATCGCTAAGAATACCGCACACATTCTCGATGCATCCAAGTCTGGTTTTGCAGTGATGGAGAATGAGCCATGTTGCGGGTCAGTTATGATGAGAACTGGAAAGATGGAAGATGCTAAAGAAAATGCTGAGAAAGTAGCTGAAGCAATAAAAGCAACTGGTGCGAAGAAGATAATCGTATCATGTTCAGGATGTCTTAAAACTCTAAGAAAGGACTATCCAGAAAAGTTTGGTATTGAGATGCCTGAAATTCTTCACATTGTCGAATTTGGAAAGGAACTCATAGATAGCAACCAACTCAGTCTTAACTCACTAGAATCACCAAAGGTCACATACCACGATCCATGTCATCTTGGGAGAGAATTGGAGGTCTATGATGAACCCAGAGAGATAATCAAAGCAATCCCTGGAGTTGAACTGGTCGAAGTTGAACCGAATCGTAATGCAGCATTATGTTGTGGTGCAGGTGGAGGTCTCCGTTCATATGATGCGGAACTCTCAAAGAAAATTGCAGGTGACAGAGTTAAAGCATTTGATGAAATAGGTGTATCAGCAGTCGTCACTGCTTGCCCATTCTGTGAAACCAATCTAGTTGCAGGTGCGAAGCTGGTTGGAAGCGACATCGAAGTACTTGACATTGTGGATTTACTTATGCGTGCTATAAGATGAACTCAATAATTGAAATCTTTAGAAAAGGTGGGCGTCTGTGACACACCTCATATGACCCGTTTTTGGGCTTGAGGTCCACCCCTTTTTGATGAACGTAACAGCTCCCAAGTCTTTATGCACAATTTTCCTCTGAACTTTTTGTGAGGATGGAATCTCTCAAAGCTGAGTAATTCCAAACCAATGCATGAAGACACATCTGTCCTGATTTTACAGGACCACGATACAGAGCATTAGTGTCAACCTGACGCCCATATACAAGTATGTACGGTTCCAATTAAGTCTACTCATCACTTCTAGCTATGATATATTCACTTGAAAACGAGCAGTCCCAACTATTCTATGGTCATAAAACTTTAAAACGAAAAGGAATCCTTCCTATCTTGAACGGACACTACTGAGGCGAATATGATGAATGGTATTAAGGTGGCCCTCATTGGTATTGGGAACTGTGCGAGCGCACTTGTCCAAGGTGTAGAGCACTACAAAAATGCAAAGGCAACACAAGAGAACATCGGATTAGGCCATCCGGATTTTGCGGGTTATCATATTAGTGATATTGAATTTGTAGCAGCTTTTGATGTTGTAGATAGTAAGGTTGACACAGATTTGTCAAAAGCCATCTTTGCGGAACCGAATAATGTAATGCGTTTCGCAGAAGTTCCAAACACTGGTATTAAGGTCCAAAAAGGAGAGGAACATGACGGTGTCGATAAGATGCTCAAAGCCTTGGTAACTGTATCATCAAAGAATTCAGTAGATGTTGTTAAAGTGCTGAAAGATTCTGGGGCTGAGATCGTAGTCAATATGCTACCAGGTTCTGCAGAGGAAGCGACCAAATTCTATGCTCAAGCAGCTCTTGATGCTGGCTGCGCCTTCATCAATGGAACACCTATTCCAATCGCATCTGATCCCGAGTGGAGTAAGAAATTTGAGGAAAAGAACTTACCTCTGGTTGGCGATGACATTCAAGATCAATTGGGCTCGACTGTACTACATCGAAGCATCCTACAATTGTTAGTAGCTAGGGGTGTCAAAGTAGATAAGAGCTATCAACTAGATGTTGGAGGTGGTGCAGAGTCACTAGATTCCCACTATCGAGGAAGGATGAGAAAGCGAGGTATTAAAAGCTCTGCAATTGGACAGGACCTTCCATACGATGCTCCACTAGTTGCTGGTTCATCAGACTATGTTCCGTTCATGGATAACGCTAGAGATTCCTTCTTCTACATCCATGGTCGACAATTTGGTGGTGCACCAATTAAAATCGATATCAGAATGGAAGTTACAGATGGTCCCAATGCAGGACCTATTCTTATTGACTCTATTAGAGGAACGAAGCTTGCGCTCAAACGAGGAATAGGTGGAGCTTTGGAGTCCATTTCAGCCTATGGTTTTAAAATGCCTCCAACTCCCACTGATATGTATAGAGCAGAGAGATGGGTAGAAGAGTTTCTGCTAGGTAAGAGAAAAATCTAGGTTACATATAGACTGAAGCATATTCATCAACGAGCTTTTTGAGATCTTTCAGATCACTTACTACTTTGAATTCGGTCTCTTCAGCAAGTTCGGTGAGTATTTCATTGAATGCAATGATATTATCATACTCTCTCTTTAGCTCTTCTTTCTCAGCTGAACTTTTTGCATGTGGATCATATACGACAATTAAACTCTGTGGTTCAAAATTGATAACTATGCTCTTATCAAGATACATGACTTTCTTACACTTCGGACATTGGACGCGATTTGCCTTACCGACCTTCAAGTTCTTGATTAAGTTGCGATCTTCTGATAGGTCAATGTGTTCAATGGTATCTGCTTCATATGTTTTCTTGCATTTCACACAAACAATTTCAGTCGTACTTGTACCAGTCAAATGAACCACCAGAATACAGAGATGGCATTTTGTTCTTACTTAAGAGTTACGAAGTGAGAGATTCTTAGGTCTTATTTGCTCTAACTTGGTTCTATGCCGCCTTCGTCGGATTTTGAATCTCTGAGGAATAGATAAGCTGTAATCAGTAAGGTGAGCACTATTGAGCCGATTACCAAGAGAATTGAATCAAATAGGCCTCCAACGATATAACCAAGAAAAGCCCCAGCAAGTGTGACAATAACCTTTCCTGTAAAGTAGCTAAGACATAACTTCACGATGCTATATTTCGTTAGAGCTACATAGACAATGATAGGATCATCAGGAAAAGGTGAACCTGCTGCCAAGAATAAAGCAAATGCACCCCATTTTTCAACGCGGCGCTTTTCCCCATCCAGTTTCGAAAGATTCTCTTCAGATAGAACCATACGAGACCCTCGTATAATCCAATAATGAATCAATTTTGCTAGGGTAGCAGAAATGGCAACAATAACTCCGATGACAACCCAGCTCAAGGTAGGAAGAGCCAAAGCAGCGATACCTGCCATTACCATATTTGATGGTCCGAAAGGTAACATATTGATTAGAAAACATGCAATGAAGACACCAAGGTATCCAAGGGTAACGACATCAATGAAAAATTGTTCAATCCCTTGCATACTGTATTCCATCCAAATTGACTGCTATACGGTGTATATCCTACTCGAATATACAACAGACCGACCGACGTATTAGAAGCTCGTTTATGACATTACTTGCTCAACAATTACCTTCTTGACACCATCAAGAGTGGATAATGAGTTCTGCAACTCATCAACGGAGGTATTCAATTGATTAGGATTGAAGTAACATTCATAGAAGCATCGTGTTCCCCGAAGGCAGACTCCAGTAGAGAATAGCAGGTCTACTAGACCACATTTCTTGAAAATCTGAGAAAGTTTGGTTAGGAAATCATTGGTCAACTTCCCAATTTCAAGACTCAGATAATTTACTTCATCTGTTTCAAGTGGGAAAATTTTGATGAGGCGATCCTTGTGGACAAGAACCATCAAACCCCTATTCGTTCCCATTGCTTCTTTGAACTTGACAGGGAATGATACTTTTTCACTATCGTCAAAAACTAGTACGCGGCCAGCAGTTGCTCCTTCATATTCTTCGTTCCCAGACATCTAATCACCTGGTTTTTCCCCACGGCCTCACAAGGAAGCCACTATGCATTACGACATGGGTGGTTGTAGTTAATAAATAAAGCTCTCTCGTTTGTCTTCAAGGTTTGGTGCCCTTTTTCAGAAGCAAAACCAATATGATTTTGAGAGTGTCCTATGGCAAATGAAGAGAAATTTCCACTGACGCGATATCGCCAGGTAACTGAGCTAAGAACTCAATTTCAGTGTGAACACAGGCTCCTCCTAAGATACAAGTATGGATCCCAATCAAGTAAATGGAGCCATCGGGGTTCTGAACTTCATTCAGTTGCAGCAAACAGACAGGTAACGAGAGATGTGCCATTTTCTTATCTGAAGGTGATACTAGTCATACTGACTCTTCTTGCAGGTCTTTTTTGGATAATGGGGTGACTCAATGGATTCCGCATTCAGTTCATTATTACTCATCATCTTTCTCAGCGGGATTCTTTTACTGCTACTTCAGGGGAGAAAAAATTTCGGATTAAGAAACATTGTTTCTGCGAGTTCAGTAGATATCAGTCTGAACAGATTTGTGAGAGAAGGCCCTGAGCAAATGAATTCCAGAAAGAACTACTATTTCTCAGAAGAGAGTGTAATATCAATGTCACACAGATACAACGGGAAATTTGATGCTGCAATCTTGAGATGGGATACTGGACCAATACTTGTTTCGATAATTGAAAGAAAATATCCAAGGAGTATGTTACCCGAGAAAGGAAATCCAGAAGATGTCTTCCAAGCATCTCTTTACGCACTAGCACTAAAAGAGAAGGGAATCTCTGTAAAGACAACACAAGTGATTGTTGTCTACTGTTTACAGGATAAGGCAATCAAGTGTATGAGAACCGGAGGAGGTCTTAATTGCATTAAATGTAGCCAAGGTAAAATCTTCAAGTCTCAATTCAATGAGAAGAAGACCTTGAAACATCTCAATGAACTTGATGAAATCTGGTATAGAGGACGAAAACCAAAGCCTAAAGCATCAGTTGATAATTGTAGAGTGTGTCCTTTTAGTATTTCAAGAAAATGTATACATTCTGTAGTTTAGCAAAAGAGTAATCTTCTCTCATGTTATTCAAAAAAGACATGCACGAGTTGCGTGAGTTCGAAGCACAAGTACGGATAGCAAAGCGAGAGTTGAAAGAAATCTATTACACTACAAGGGACGAAAATACAAAATCAGATGCCAAAGAATTGGTAGCTAATACAATTGTTGTTCAGAAGTCCATTGAAAGAATCATTCAGCTCAGACGCAAAACAGGTGCTGCAAAGATTGTATTGAATGATCGAAAGGCGAAGATGAACCTCAGGAAATGGACTAATGGCTTGATAAAAAGAGTAAAGGACTTCAAAAAGAAGAGGTCTAAAGTAAGACAAGAACATTTGACAAGATATCAGGAAATTCTTCTGAAATACATTCAACAAATCGCCAACGAACTCAATGATTGGATTATTGATATTGAAACAATGGCAGATATTCCGAAACCACCGAGTTAGGAACTCTAGTAGCGTAAGCGAGCGGCGATACCGCCAAAAGCTTTGAGTTGTGCACCAGATTCGGTTTGAGAGGAAAAAATCATCAAATCTGTTCCAAAGGTAGATATCACATCAAATAGATCATCGATTAAGTCAGTATTATCCTCAACTACCATTAAAGTAGCGACTCGTCCTTGATTAAGTGCTTCAAGAACTTCAGATTTCCCATAGGTCACCATGGTGGATCCTTTCATTATGTCTGACATGAATGCATCCCACTCTTGGCGTTCAGCAAAAATCTCAGTTTCTTTCAAGACCCGGGAGGCTTCTTTCATTGCCTGATATAATCCAGTTTCATCTATGATACTCACTGGAATTATTGTATCTGCAATCTTATCTCTAATTCGGTAATCCATGTTACCCTTGTCAAGAAACTCAAGACACCTAATGGTGTTACCGCCCAGAACGATAGCATCTACATTATCTAAGTTATCGAGTAATAATTCATCTAATCTTCTTCCAACGAAATTGAAGAATTCTTGCATCTTCTCTTCTCTCAGCCGGAGGTAGCGTTTCGCACTTTGGCCACCTGCTCTAGTTTTACCAATTATATAGAAGTCCTCATCAAGAACCATTTCCATATGTTTACCACGAAGATAACCTATGGTGACCTTACCACCTTCAATTAGTACAATTACTACAAGACTCTTCGGTAATGTCATTCCCTCTAATTCATCAACCACAAATTCTCTACCGCACAGATATACGAACTGAGAAATTGGTGACGGGGGAATTACAATCTCTCGAATTTCATTGGTTGTACCTCCCTCTTCTTGAATGCCATAGAAAAATGCAAGTCCATTCTCAGGAAGGTCATTCACCATGGTCAATTCTGATAAGATAGCGGATAAGTTGTCTTGGACATTCTTTCTATTTGCTTTGCTCTTTATGTTATCCGCACCAGAAAGCTCAGCTTTCACAAAGTTGACAACTTCAACAAGATTCTTCGTTGGCGGGATGTATAGAGTCGTAAATGAGCTATGTCGACCTTTGTATGCCTTTAGCTGACTTACTTTTTTCTTCAGCTGTTGACGTTTTGCAGACGACATATAATCACCTATCTATACGTAACTTTGATGGATGTCACCAAGAACAAGTAGTTGCCAGGGAACTCCTAGAGGTTCATTTTTTGGAGTATATTTTAACATTGTGTCACGGACATTAAGTATCTAGTTCTGAAGAGTAACCTTAAAATGAGAGATAGAATTTGATTTTCTTGGTGAAACCGGAATGTGGTCGTGCCAATTTCGAACCGCCCATTAAGGGCCTCATTTTATAACGGAGTTAGTCCGTTCCACGTTAATCATTCCGAGCAACTATCAAGAAACGGAGTTCTGAAAAGATAATGACCGAACAACAGTTGACTAAAGGCGAGAGAAATATTCTGTCGGAGCTTGTATCTATTGGTAAACAAGTTTCTGTAGAGATTCTCGCAGAAAAAGTTGAGGAAAATCAAGAGCGGGTCATTTCCATATTAAATTCATTAGCAGAACGAGGACTTGTTGAACTCATTACTAATGAAATTGTTACACTGAGTTTGACAGAGGAAGGAAAAGATTACGCAATTAATTGGCTTCCGGAAGTTCGTTTGTTTGGTGCAGTTCAAGAACTTGGTGGAAAAGCGAATATTGATGATGCCATTGCAAAATCAGGTCTGAATCCCAAAACTAAGGGAATCGCCTTGAGTTGGGCTCGAAAGAATGACTGGCTCGGGATAACAAAAGCAGAAGGAGTTACAATCCTCGAAGCGAAGGTGAATCAAACAGATTCTCCTACAATGCGAGTTCTACAGAAGTTAAATGATGGAGAAAATAAACTCACAGGACATTTGCAAGAAGATGTAGATGTTTGTATTCAGAGAGGACTTGTTACAAAAAATGTTAGAAAGTCATACGAAACCCGTTTCGTTTACACAGAAGTGGATCGAATCAAAGTCCTACTCTCTAAGGAGTCTGAGGGAGTGATTGACCTAACTCCAGAGATGTTAACATCTGGTGCATGGAAAGATGTTAGGTTTAGAACGTACAACGTGAGCGCTGATCCAGCTTACGTAAACTACGGTCGAAAACATCCTTACGCTGAATTTAATGATTGGTTGAAGGAAATTCTAGTTGGACTTGGCTTCACCGAATGGTTCGGACCATATGTAGAAACTGAGTTCTGGAATAATGATACCCTATTCGTTCCACAAGATCATGTTGCAAGAGAAGTCCAAGATCAGTTCAGGGTCGTCAAACCGTATGACCACGGAGAGATTCCAAACGAAAAATACTACAAAGCAGTAAAATCAGTTCATGAAAATGGTGGAGATACGGGTTCCATTGGATGGGAGGCCCCATTCAGCAAGGAGATTACTGAACGATTAGTCCTTCGTGCACATACCACACCTGTATCGATGAGATACCTAGCTGAACATAGGGAATCACCACAAAAAATGTTCATCATTGACCGCAATTTCCGAGCTGAAAGTCTGAGCGCAAGCCATGCCCAAGAATTTAATCAATGTGAAGGAATTATCATGGACAAAGGATTGCATCTTAGAGACCTTATGGGATACCTATCGGAAATTGTACGTAGAGTAGGTATCAAGAAGATAAAATTCAAACCAGGCCAGTTCCCATTCACAGAACCAAGTGTAGAATGCTTTGCTAAACACGATGTTTTAGGGTGGATTGAAGTTGCTCCAGGTGGTATCTTCCGTCCAGAGGTTACATACCCACATGGCATCAAAGACTCAGTCTTAGCTTGGGGAATTGGATCTGGTCGTCTATTCATGGCATCTTTGGGAATCAATGACATCAGAGAATTATATTCTCGAGATTTGGCATGGATTCGTAGGAAGTATTTCGTGAGGTGATGTAGATGATAGTAGAATGTTTAGTGGATGAACTGATGAAGCTAATAGGTAAAAAATTGTCACTCAAGAAGCTTGAGGATACTCTTTTCCTGTTGAAAGCTGAAGTAGAGAATCTTGATGGGAATGAAATCGAGATAGAAATCAATCCGGATAGACAAGATATGCTGTCTGCAGAGGGGATTGCACGAGCCGTAAGAGCATTTCTCGGAATTGAACAAGGACTTCCTATATTTCCTGTGAAGAAATCCGGAGAATCAGTTATAGTGGAGAAAGGACTTGAGAAAATCAGGAAGTACATATCGTGTGGAATTGTGAAAGGGGTCGAAGTTGATGATGACCTTCTCATTCAGTATATGCATCTCCAAGAGTCACTTACCTCAACGCACGGTCGAAACAGAAGGAAAGCTAGTATAGGGTTGTATGTTCATGATGAATTGAAATATCCAGTTCGATACTTTCCTGAAAAACCAGAGAAGATTATATTCTCACCATTAGGATACGAAGAAGAAATGAATGGCCCTCAAATCCTAGAAAGACATGAGAAAGGTGTCGAATATGGACCAATCATTTCGAATCACAATAAGTGGCCTTTACTTGCTGACTCAGAAGGAAAAATCCTCAGCCTTCCACCTATCATCAACAGCAATGAGCTGGGTAGATTGACTACTGAAACCTCGAATATCTTTGTAGAAGTCACAGGAACTCATCTTCCAACCGTGAATCAAGCATTGAATATCATGATTACGTCTCTCGCTGAGAGGGGAGGAAAGATAGAATCATTGACTATCAAGTATCCTGATGGAACAATAGATACAACACCAGATCTAAAACCCAAGGTCATGAAAGTATCCAAGGAAGAAATTGCATCATTGACTGGTTTAGAACTCTCTAATACTGAAATAGTAGACTCATTGGAAAAGATGTGCTATGGAGCAAAAGTATCTCCTAAGGGTATCGTGACAGTTCAAGTACCTCAATATCGTACTGATATTCTCCATGCCGTGGATATAATTGAGGATGTCGCAATTGGATATGGTTTTGATAGAATCATTCCTACACTTCCAACCACCATGACGACTGGAAAACTACTACCGTTGACACGTCTCAAGAACAAAGCCCGAGACCTCATGGTAGGACTGGGTTATCAGGAGATTCTTAGTTACATAATGACATCTCCTGTAATATTGAATGATAAGATGTTACAATCTTCAGATATTGTAGAAACTGGGAATCCAAAAAGTAGAGACTACTCGGTTCTTAGAAATTCGCTAATCCCGATTCTCTTGGATTTTGTTTCTCAGAACCAACATGTTGACTTTCCTCAATATATATTCGAGGTGGGCGATATCGTGATTCCTGACGAAAAAACAGAAACTAGGACGAAGCAAGTTGCATCAGTCTGTGGTCTGAAGACAGATGTGAAAGTAAATCTGACTGATATGATGACTGAAATAGGATTTCTTCTTCGTGGGATGGCATTAGATGGCCGATTCTCATATGTAGCTACTGAAAACCCAAGTTACATCAGAGGAAGATGTGCAAAAATTCTAGTTGATGGTGAGATAAAAGGGAATTTTGGAGAGATTTCTCCCGAAGTTCTCTCAAACTTCCAAATGGGAACACCTGTTATTGCATTCGAATTATCATTACCAGACACAGGAGAATGGTAAAGAAGTGGCAGTTTGGTTCAAAAATTCGATTTTGAACTGAACTATAATCATTTTTATTAAATGGAGTTTCTCCGCAGAAAACATATAAGAACGGGCAGGTTTGATTCGTCGAAGGGCCATATACCACGAGGTACTCAAGTCATGAATGAACAGGACTCTGAAACTGGTGATGCATCCGCAGATGCAGCAAGTTTTGATGGTTTCAAGTTTCGTGTAGTCCTACTTGGAGAGGCAACTGTTGGAAAGACCTCACTTCTAAGACGCTTTACTGAAAATGCGTTTGATGAAGAGTATAAACAAACTATCGGTACCACATTTGCAACAAAAGATGTTGATATCAAGGATGATGAAGGAACTGATCGCGTGGTCCGTTTAGTAATTTGGGATATGGGTGGTCAGGCAACGTATAAAGAGCTCAGACGTCAATATATGAAGGGAGCTTCTGCTGCTGTAATCGTTTATGATGTAACAAAACCTGAAACATTCATGGCGATGAATACATGGTATGAATCATTCAGAGAAGTGTGTCCAAACGCGATGGCCATTATTTGTGCAAATAAGGTGGACCTAGAAGTCAACAGAATGGTTCCAGTAGAACCTGGAAAAATGCTACGTGATTGGTTCCAAGCAGCATATTATGAGACCTCTGCAAAGACAGGAGATCAAGTTAACGCCGTCTTTACACGTGTTGCTGAAGAGGTCTTCCGGAGCCGAAGCAA
>JAEORG010000246.1 GCA_016841005.1 Candidatus Thorarchaeota archaeon
GTCACAGCCCGAGCATAGTATTTGAGTGTTCCATCACTATGTAATAGTGACTCATCTGCAGCGTCAATCGAATGACAGACATAGTCAATGTTGTGACAGGCGCAGATGATTTTTGTTATGTGGATTGCAATTCACGAATTTTATCTATCTAGAAGTGGAATCATTGCATAGAGGTTATCTCCGAATTTTGGTTTCCAACATACAACAGATGTTCTTCTTCTCTCTCTAGCGTAAGGGCGAACTCGCTCTCGATATCCGTACCATATCATGTTGCCTTGAAATATAGCCATTACCTGTAACTGACGCATAACCATTGCTCGAATTGTCCAAACAACTCGATTTTAATACAAAGAAGAAACGATTCAATAGATGGCATAACATCATTGTTCTTCAACTAGTAGGATATCATGGGAGTCCAAGGAGTATGTATCTTGGTTTGATGATTATGACGAGATTCAAGAAATGTGCGAATATTGCCCCCATAAAGGAGATCCACCTTGTAGAGGCAATTTTCACCCTGGTCTATTTGTTTCACAACTATGAATTCTGAAGAAAGTGACGAATGACTTATAGGAAAATGTAATACCTAAAGTACCTTGTTTCACAGGTATCTTATCGTTTCAAAGGGTTGATTTTTATTATTACTAAATCCATGACTCTAGACGAGCAGCAAAATCGCTAGCTAAAATCTGTGTTTCAATAGAGAACATTTCGGTTGATTGATCAATTCTCATCAATAGTGCTGAAACTATATTGAGAATTGTTTTTGCATTCTTCTGAATTAATTTAGTATCAAGGGCTGACAAATCATCAAGGAGATGAAGTGCACCATTAACAGCATCAGGATTCTTATGGTTCATGAAGTCAACGATTCTCATTAAGAGGTCGCTAGGATTGCTCATTTCTTCAAGAAGCTCTGAAATCCCTTGTAACAACCAACTAGGAACGATTCCCTGTTGGAGAAAATCATGGTAAGCTATAATCAGCCAAAATAGGAATTTATCGTGAGTCATAGCATTCTTTTTGATTAACGGGATTAGTTGATCAGGGTCATGAACAAAAGGCGCATATCCAACGATTGTATCAAAATCAGGATCGTTTTGCTCCGTTACCCATTTCAACAGATTGGGTGATAAATCTGTCCAAATACTCGAAAACTCATGTTTCTTGATAGTATTTACAATATCTTGAGCAATTTCGTGTTGTGATACTGCTTCTCCATTTCCTTGACGAATTAATGTATCTTGATAGACGAATTTGGCTGCAATTTTCACGAGCGGAGCTACATTGCTGATTTGCCGCATTTTGTACCAATCAAGTACAATTTCTATTTCTTCGTACTCGATAGAATCTGGCACTTTTACTGCAACTAACCATAGAACATCAACAATCTGATTACAAAAGTGTAATATCTCAGACCTATTCGTTAATGTCTTTCCTATATCAAAGATTAATGAGTGATTTATTCCCTCTTTTATTTTAAAGAAATGCAGTAGTTTTCTTTTAGATAATTTAAGCTTTGACATAAAGTAAGATTCGAATTCTTCTAGAACTTCTATCTGCAACCACAATTGCTTCTCAAAAAACTTGACTCGTTTTTCTGGAACACTCCAAATTTGCAATACATGTCTAATGAAGCTTCTTGAAGAATCTAATACTAGAAACTCCAAATAATATGTGATGAGAGTCTGAAGAAAATAGCGTTCTATTTCTGCAAATACATCTGGTGATTCAAACCGCGTATCGCCAACTAGAAACTTGAAACGTGGCACAAAACGTTTCCATTCGTGTCTTGAGATAATGAAATCAGTTTCATCTAGAGCCCTTTCAAGTGTTTGACCTATACCAGGTATCGTCATTTCTGGAGGCACTAAAGCTGAAATTGGTATAGTTTCGAGTATATATTCTGGATTCCTAGATACTGGAGTGAGTGGCATTTGTTGTATAACAACAGAGTGAACATCTTGCAGCATTCTAAACATAGCGACTTTGGAACATTTCGACGGAAAACTCCAGAAGTCGATGACCATGGCGACTATTACGATTATTTCGGTAATGACAAAGAGCTGGACTGAAACCTCTAGCGGAAGTGTCGCTATTTGCATAGTTGGCACAGGTAATGTAATAGAAATGAGGAGGGGAATGATTCCTAGGCTAAAATATATTCCTCCTTTCAATCGCCACATATCATCATAAAGATCCCTTCCCTTCATCGCAGAGTCCAATGCATTATCACATTCCTCCTCGATCGTCAACCAATTCTCGTTGATGCTCCTATACCATACTTTGTAGGACGCTCTAATCCGAATCAAAAAAGAACTCATCTCTTTTATTGTCCGCTTCAGAATATGTTTTCTAAAAGCCCAAATGAGTAATCTCTCTGGACGACCATAGAAAAAAAGTGCTCCAATAATTGAAGCAGAAAGAAGAACTGCAGCTACAAGTCCTTTAATGTCTAGGAACACAGAAGGCATATAGATTCGGAATATCATTAATCCCAGTGCAATTCCAAATCCAGCATAAACTGCATTTTCTGTCTTAGTGCCAGGATTTAGTTCGGTACTCATCCCACTCTCCAAATCCTAGCTGCAACTTGGTCTTGATATGTTTTATCATCTTTAATACAAACGGAAATTTCTGTCTTCTGAGATTTGCTGGATGAAAATAATTCCTAGGCAAATTCCTTCGGAAGTAATGGACCTCAGCTTCGCAAGTCAGCTTAATGCAATGATGTGGATGGCCAAGAATGGCAAGGGCCTCAAACCCGCGGTCTA
>JAEORG010000026.1 GCA_016841005.1 Candidatus Thorarchaeota archaeon
CTTTGAGCGGTTTTCTTTTCCTATCCTTTCCTTTTCCAGCAAGATACCGATGATATCTTTGGATGCTTTTCTTGTAGTAGCTCAGAGGTTTTTCGTTCCTAACGCATTTGCCTGAAGGCTTGACCTTGGCGAAATGGTTCAATAGCTGCTCTTCTGTAAAAGGCAAATAGGTAGCATCTAAGATTTCCTTCATATCAGCACCTCACTATAAAGATAAAATCACAGGCTAAAGAAACTTGCTTACTAAATTCTATTGGATCGTCATGGCTCGAGAGATATTCGGACCTGACTATCTGCCGTACAGGCAAGAGAAACAGATGTAATTGTGGAACAAAGAGGTTGGTCTATTCCCAACCTTCTTTTTTCTCATCATAGTATTCACGAGGTACATTGCAGAGGGGAGAATCTCAATACTAGTAATCCTTATCAATATCGATTATGAAATAATTATCACTAGCTGATGCGTGGTTCCTAGAATGAAACGGCGGGGCGTTTTTCAACTAGGCATATGCCTCATGATGATTTTGGTTATAATTGGCATGAGCGTTGCATGTGCAAACGAAACAACTACCTATGAACAACTGAGTCCTGAATTTATGGATTCGAAAGTGGTCTTAGCAGCCGATACGCATAACCACTATGATGAATCTATTGGACCAGGTAGCGCTTGGTGGGTTAGAGCTTACAACTATCAATCAGGAACTGGATTCTATGGTGATTTCACAACAACAGGCAACGACATTAGTTTCTTTCTCGTTGATGAGGAAAATTTCAATCTGTGGTACGATGGGGAGAGCTTCTATTCAAAGAAATCAGCCCATGATGTTTATAGCGGTTCGTACGAGTATAAGTCCACAACGAGTGGAGATTATTACTTTATTTTCTCAAATAGAGATGCATTTTTCTGGACAACAACACTGAGCTTTGATTTCTATGTCGATAAGACTCCACCTGCTTTCTCCGTGAATTTAAACTCCGGAACAACTTACAGTGATATCAAAGTAATTACAGTTTCCGCTACTGACACGAAGTTTGATGTAGGATCAATAAAGCTATACGTAGATAGTGTCTTAAAGAAGACTGAGTATGATGGAAGTTTCTCGTATAATTGGGATACCAGGGATTATGCAAATAACCAACATACAATACGAGTCACAGTAAGTGATAATGTTGGTAATTCAGACTATCGCGAATATATTGTCAATGTGAACAACTATTTACCTGCAACCACAGATTCAACTACTTCTGGACCAAGTGGAGCAACGAATCCTGCGCCTCTTGGTATCTCGTCCATTATACCAATTGGATTAGGATTGGTTGGTCTTGTCGGTGTAATCGGGGTTGTGTTTGTCGTCAGAGGAAAAGGGAAGAGCTCTCCACCTGGTGTTGTAGTCCCAATCCCAGCACAAGAACCTCCATCAGATGATATTGTAGAGTCATATTCTCAATCAAAGACAGCTAGTACTCCGACCCAAGTGGTCTGCCCATTTTGTGGTTCAAGAACTCAAGCAGGACTAGCAAAGTGTCAGCTTTGTGGAGCTGATTTGTGAGATGTTATAGGGAATCTCAGATTCAAAGGGATTCCCCTCATCTTGTTTATTGTTGAGATGCTGATGCGATTTCATTCATGAATTCATCAAAGGCAATACTTAGCTTAGCCCGATGAGGGAGATCCTCATCAAGGCCCAAATGTTTTCCCATCAATTTGCAGCTAGATGAGGATAATACTAATGGGAGGTAAACAATATCTAAGACCTCTGCTGAAAGTGCCTTGACCTTACCAGAATCGAACCCCTTGCTTTTGTAAGAGCGCGGAATGGTCACCGGTAATCCCTCTGCAGTAGCTAAGTCAGCCTCTTCGAGATAGTTATGAGCTGCAGAGTAGATTGCCTTAACATCGCTGGAATTAACAGTCGGAGGCAATGCTAGCCAATTTTCAGGTTTCTTTCGACCCTCTTCTTTTGATAGGGAGATTATTAGCTGCTCTCTTGTTGAGCCAAGCATTTTCTTGAACCCGGGAGTCATCAATGATGGATAGTCGCCATGAGAGAAACCAGGATACAAGTTGAAGGCTGCGTCGCAAATCGAGTAGAACTCTTCTTCTTCTCCTTTCTTCCAAAGGAGGAACCCTGATTTCAAAACCGTTTTAATCTTCGACAAATAGAATGGATATAAGACAAGCCGCTCAGCTGATTGTTTTGCAAGCCAAGTTCCAATGTCATCTTTAGGAGCCATTATATGATAGAAATCTCTTCGAAAGATTAGACTCAGTTGTTTTAGAAACCACGATAACTTGGCAGAGTTTATGCCAAATGTGAACCATGAAAGATCTGGGCCCTCTTCAGTTGGTATTTGAAAAAGTGTTTGGCTTGCAAGTTTCGTGACCGCATTAACGTAGGTGTTGAAGCTTGTTGAAGTGATTGAGGGGTATAATTTTACTAAGTCATATCCTGCAGTAATCGCATTCATATCATTCATGATGCCAGATTCCAGAAGAACCTTGTCTGTAACAGATATCTTTGAAATATTACCTAATGATTCTTTTAACTTGTTAAGTGCATCACAACTAATTCCGAACCATTCCTCATTGACGGAGTCGGATGCTGATGCAGCCTTTGCAAATTCGGAGAACGCCTCAGCAGAGATGCTAAA
>JAEORG010000247.1 GCA_016841005.1 Candidatus Thorarchaeota archaeon
AAGACTTTAGCGTACCCCATGGATTCACTGCAATCTCATTCTTTTTGTCAATTCCAATTGCCTGCGCAGTTATTGGTCTAGTGTGGTTACGATTAGAAGAAACAAGAACAATTGGAGCTGTTGCAATTCTCCTAGCATTTCTAAGCCTCCTAATCATGTTTCAACCTTGGATAGAATTTAGCATCGCAGTTCTCGAAACCCTTGTTTCACTTGTTGCATTAGCATGGACATGGTTTGTAGATTACATGGATCTCAAGAACAAGTTTACATCAATTCAAAGTAGTAACTAAATCTGACACTCACTGCAGTTTGATACACCATCTCCAAGACAACCAATTGTCTTTGCACCACCATGTTTAATCCCCCATTCCTGCATATGGTCTAGGATAGGAGCAAAATCAAGACCCTTCTTGGTTAGTGAATAGTGAACTCTAGCGGGCATGATTGAAGCATCAATTTTCCGACTGACAATTCCTTCTTTTTGGAATTCACGCAGTCGTTGTGTCAAGACTTTGGGACTTACCCAACTGATAGTTCGATGTAACTCACCAAATTGTGCACCTTTAGGATTCTTTGAAGCAAGAAGTTCTTGCAGAACTAAGATTGCCCATCGCTTTCCAAGTATCCGAGTTACAAAATAGATTGGACAGTTCTCAGCAGACTCCTTTGTTCGAACAGTTGTTGACCTCATGATATCACCTTAGATACTTACTTTTTGGTAACTACTATACTTATTATAGTATTCGGTACATATAATTAACAATTGATAAGTAACTCTAGAGATGGAGGAAACAAAGATGCATAGCCCAAAAGAAATGGAAGAACGTAAAAAGAAAATGAAAGAAGCAATTGAAAAACTGCATCAGGGAGCACGTGTAGAAGATGTAAAAGAAGAGTTCAGAGAGATTCTCAAAGATGCGTCACCATTAGAAATATCAAAGATTGAAGAGGAGATGATAAACGAGGGAGTTCCTCGGGAGCAAATCCAGAACCTCTGTGATGTTCATTTGGAATTATTCAAAGAGTCACTAGCGGAACCAAATCCAGAACTTCCAAAGACACATCCTATTTACATTTTGATGGAAGAACACAAGATCATTCTCAATGCTGCAATAAGACTGGCTGAGCTGGCTCAAGTATGCTCACCCGGAGAGGTACCTACGCCTGAAACAATTAAAGGAATAATGAAATCAATTGAAACATTGAAAGATTCAGCCAATCACTACCATCGAGAAGAGAATGTGCTCTTTCCAAAACTAGAGTCGCGAGGTATTGTCCAGCCCCCAGCAATTATGTGGTCAGAACATGATACTGTACGGGGTATTGAGAAGACCCTCTTTGGATTGTTCGATAATGGACCGAAACTAGACGCTGATTCTTTAGGGATACTAAGAGATTCTGCAATCACACTTTCAGAGACCCTTTCTAGTCATTTCTATAAAGAAAACAATATTCTCTTTCAAACATCATTGAGACTGTTCTCAGAAGATGAATGGTACAAAATGAGAGTTGATTTTGATGACATTGGATATGGTATCTTTCAACCAGAAGATCTCAAAGGAGTAAAAGAACCAACGACACTAATCGGACCGAGTAATGACGATATGGTCAGATTCGAGAGTGGGGCTTTGCCAAGAGATGTACTTGAACGTGTACTCAATACATTACCTGTAGACATAACATTCGTTGATGAAAAGGACCAGGTTCGTTATTTCAGCCTTTCACCTGAGAGAATCTTTGTCCGATCAAAATCAGTCATTGGAAGAGAAGTCCGCAACTGTCATCCTAAGAAAAGTGTAGAAAAGGTAGAACAGATTCTTAATGATTTTCGAGCGGGGACGAGGGATAATGCAGATTTCTGGATTAATCTGGGAGACCAACTCATCTACATTCGATACTTTGCAGTACGAGATGACGAGCAGAAATATCTCGGATGTCTAGAAGTATCGCAGAATATCACAGACATAAAGAAGATTGAAGGCGAGAAACGTCTTCTGGATTAGATAGGTCATTTAGTGAAGCAGCTACTGATGCTGCTTCACATTTGGTTTGAACTTTTTATTCTGAGAACACATACCTTAAGTTTACTCGTTAATTAATTGCTCTAGGAAACACTTCTTAGTTTGGAGGAGGATGAAGTGAATCGATTCAAAGGATCCGTCTACTTACTGTTTATTGCAGTGATGATAACAAGTCCACTGTTTATCACTACAGATTCTTCATTCTCAGTTGCACAATCAACGACGCCTACATTTTCAGGTGAACTCCTCCCAGACCCGCATTTTGCTGAAGAACCTTATGTAGAGATAGGACAATTCTCACCTGAGTTTGACTATGAATATTCACCTGGAAGTCTGGCATTAATTTGGACACATAGTTCAGGATATGAGTTAGACTACGGAGATTATTACTCAGCATCCTGTTATGAATATGCTAGAGTATCTCAAACTTTTCGAACTGACTATAATGAGTCTGTCAAATCAGTAAAGATAGCTACCTCAATTAGAGTGGATACAACAGGCGATTTTGCAGCTACTCACTTTCCAGATAATATGTGGGAAATCAATATTGGAATATACAATAGCTATGGAGGATTTGCTCCCCTCAGAACAGTATCAGATTTTGAAATAAGTGAAGAAACAGAACTTGAATTCATGCTGACTGAAATGGAGACTGATACGATTTTTCAAGGTCCTGAAATAATGAGAGAATATGGCCTCTATGTTCAATTGACTCCAACATACTACTTTGGTTTAACACTTGGTGATAGTGCACCATGGATGGATTATAGTGGTTCGGTGAGAGCGACGATTACGCACATGTCGTTTGAGGTTATGTTGGAAGGTGAGAGTCAAGCGCCACCTTTGAGAAAACCAATGTACAACATGACATTACTCCAGAATGAAACAACCTCTGTGATTACAGGAATAGAATCATCAGGATATGATCAGCTAATTGAATTGCGCCAAAATCAGAATCCTGAGATTTCATACACATTATTCACAAGGTCTTCGAATCACAATGAATTAAGAAATCATACAATTTTATTCTCTGAGAGTGATTTCGCACTTTATGGTTTAATCTCATTTGCTATACAAGACGATCATATTGCCGCACTGTCAGTCAAGGTAGAAGGAGATAATTATTCAATTAGAGTGAAATGTATTGACTCACTTGGTAATTCTACTTGGAATTCAACAATAAGTCTATTCTATGAAGATTTTCCAGTCATGGCTGATTTTGATAGAGCAGGAAATCTCTGGATATATATGATATCATTAGATGCACCTCAAGACCCGTTTAACCCATATGAAATGTCCCTGATTCATAGCTTGGTGAAGTTAGATAGTCAAGGTACCAAGCTATGGAATAAAACCCTTAGAAGAGTATCATACTCAGTCTATACAGCCGCACTAAATCTTGGATTGCCTACTGGTTTTGGCGTTGAAGGCAATACGGTGATTGTTGGATTCAATGATGAAATTATTAAAATTGATTCTAATAGTGAAGAGGTTTGGAATAGAGAGTATAACCATGATGCTTTGTGTGTCGATCCACAGGGCGGATGCTACACATACTCAATGGTTCATCAGTCTCATACAGAATTGAGACGATGGGGAACTAGCGGCAATGTGGTGTGGACAAAATCTCTAGGATGGGATTATGGAAATGGATGGACAGAGGAACCTGCAATATGTGCAATGACTGTAGGACCGAATGGACCACTCCATCTTGTATTAGCGTATCAAAGTATCGATTCGAGTATGGTACTAATGCGAGTAACTCGTGCTGGTGATATCCTGTCACAGGATACGATATTTGAAAAACATGAATACTTTAACGAGTACTACCTCTATATTGGTTATTTACCAGTGATATCAGATATTGCAGTAACTGGTGATGGATTGGTGCATTTGACAGGTACTGGCGTTTACTACCCCTATATCACCTCGCCATTGTATGCGATTCCCGGTACCTTCCTAATAACATATCAACTACCGGAGATTCTGACTTTTACTCCAATATCCATAGGCATGATAGGAGTAGCTTCAGTTCTGATTATAGGAATTGCATATGATTTCTTCTTTAGACGGAGAAACATACCTGAACCACCACCAGAACCAAGTATCACAGATTTCGAATGGTAACAGGTAGATTGAACTTAGAAGAACACAGAAGAGAGATAAAAACTGTAGAAGACTTGATATACTTTCAAACAAATTAGTGCACGAGGACCATGGGAGTCGCGTTAGATAGTTTCATTCTAACTATGGAATATGCAGGATTCATCGCTATTGTACTCCTTATTTTTTGTCTATTATCAAGACATCGAAATGATACAGGAAATCTCAATGTGT
>JAEORG010000248.1 GCA_016841005.1 Candidatus Thorarchaeota archaeon
CCATAGTAAAGTGCAGCTTGAGAATCGACGACATTCTTTGAAGCAGAGTATATCTCAAAGGCTGAAACAAACGAAAACCGATATTTCAATGCATATAATGAAGCTGATACCTGAGATTAATGAAACTACTAGGATTAGACTCTCTGAGATTATATCTCATCGTCGAAATGTTCTCGGATCACTGATGCCAATCATTCTTGATGATTTAGTGGAAGAAATTTATCTTGACCACCCGAGAGCCCCAGTATATTTTGATCATCAGAATTATGGAAGATGTGTCACCAATATTACTTTCGAAGAAAATGAGGTGCCAAGAATTGTAACCTTAATTCGATCTGAGAGTAATCTTCACTTGGACAGAAGTAATCCTTCTCTCAAGATGGATTTACAGATTCAGGATGCATCGTTACGGTTTTCAGCCAGTATACCTCCACTTAGTCCGGATGGTTTACACCTTGAAATTCGTCGAGCTCGAAACAATCCATTCTCAGTTAATGATTTGATCGAAAATGGTACAATGACTCCAGAAGTGGCAGCTGTCTTGCTCTTTGCAATTACGTGTCGTTTCAATATTACAATAACAGGAGGTCCAGGAACAGGGAAGACAACTTTACTGAATGCTTTGGATATGGCGACACCAAAATGGTGGAGAAAAATCTACATCGAGGATGCTATTGAAAGTAGAACACAAGGAAGTCATCATCAAGTTCGGTTTAGAGTGAACCCGATGGACGAACAAATATTGAAATTCAATAAGAGTGATGAGATAGTCAAATGTCTTCATAGATCCCCAGATTATCTTATTCTTGGAGAAATACAGACAGCAGAACATAGTAAAGCATTGTTTCAAGCTATTTCAGCAGGTCTTCGTACAATTCAAACATGTCATAGTGAGTCAGCTGCAGGTCTGATTTCTAGATGGAAACTGGGACATGGAATCAACAATGATAGTCTTGCCCTCATGGATGTTGTTGTTACACTTGAGAAACCTAAACCAGGAGAATCAGAACGTAGAGTTAGTGAGATTTCAGAGATAAGAAGAGAGATGGTGAATGGTCTCCTAGAATTCTGTGGTCTGAATACAGTTTATGATAACGATAGAGGAATGCTAGGTAATTGGAAAAAAGACGGTGCTTTTATGACTCGTGCAAGAGAGTCTGGAGTTGAGAGCCATATTCCTGCTCTGAAAAATCTGATAGATGTTGTTCACCATAATGTGTGCAACCTTGATTTTGAAATGCTTGGTGAGAGAATGTGGTTTCGTGGAAATCCTATGGCGTTTAATGAACTCAGATTGTAAGATGAAAAGGAGATTGTTTCTGGGCGCTTTAAAAGGAGATGAATAAACAAGTAGTAGAGGTAGAAGATTTTGACAAAGGATGATAGTCTGATTCGTAATGAACAGGGAGGTCCACTCGTTGAGGAGAGTCTACTCCTAGGCCTTGCGGTTGTTACGGTTTCTATTGTAATTGCTGTTATCCTTCAGGCTACGGGATGGGCACAAGATGTTGTAGAGGGATTATTGCAGCTTTTGCAGGACAGTTGGACTAGTCTAACTCAGTTGTTCGGTACACCATAAGATTTGCAGTCTTGTTATGGGAAAGGCTTATTTGTAGAAGTCAAGACGGGCCCTCTCACGCTCCGGACTGGCATTTCATATACGGCTCCGGTAGAACATTGTACTTTGTGATACAATGATACCGATTGTAGTCCGGCCCAGCATGGGGGACTCTCGATCCCCCGACCCGGGTTCAAATCCCGGCCGGAGCACCATTCTTATGAGCCTATGAGGTATTTTCGTCGGATTATTGGAATAGCCGTAATACAAACTGATGCAATCAAAGCAATCGCTATACCACTGATTCCAACTCCTTGGAGTGACATCACATCGGATGTTGTTATTTCAATTAGAAATGAACCACTGGATGAAACAATTGAGTTTGATGATTCTGATTCATAATATAGAATATAGGTACCAGTTGTAGCGGGAACTGGAAGATGAAGAGTGATAACGCCTTCATCAGTGGTTTGAGTGGTCATACTTATTTGCAACCAGTTGAAATTTACCAATACTCCTTTCGGTATGGATCCATTAAGACACCTCAGTGTCAGATGCACATATAGCTCATGAAGAGGTGCATTGACTTCATAGAAATCAAGTCCAAGTCTTACGGGCATCAGCCTAGTGACTTGAAGGATGTACTCAAATGAGGCTATTGATTCGAATAGTGTTTCATTTCCATTATAGTGGATGGAGATATTGTACTGAAACTCAATATGAGGAACAGCAAAGGAGAAAGTTACTCGGCCAGTTGTATTGGTGACTGCTGTTGACTGGAGTACACTGTCTATCATGAATTGAAGTGGTCTAAGAGAGCAATTGCCAGCCCAGTTAGTCATCAGGAGTTCAAAGAAGACCATTTGACCGGGTGAAGCGTAATGATCTACATTACAATATATCAGTGATATCTTTGGTACAGACCAGACTGAGAAAGTACTACTAGCACTTGTGTTCATTAGGAATGGATTTTCTGTGAGTTCAATATGGAGAACATGAATACCTGGAGGTCCTAGAAGTTCCCATCGAAA
>JAEORG010000249.1 GCA_016841005.1 Candidatus Thorarchaeota archaeon
AAAAGTATGCCGTGGACCAGAACGAAATCAAAGAGTATTTCCCCATGTCTTCCGTCATCAAGGGAGTGCTCGATGTCTATCAGACCGTTCTAAATCTTGAATTCAAAGAGCCTGATACATTAAATGTCTGGCACGACGATGTTCAGCAGTACGTTGTGATCGATAAGACCAATGGACAAACATTGGGCGTTTTCTATTTGGATCTCTACCCTCGAGATGGCAAGTTCAAACATTACGCTGTCTTCGATTTCATGGACCGGCGTATAAAGGATGGAAAAGTGCTCCTACCAACTTGCGCCATGGTGTCCAACTATGAAAAACCAACTGCTGAAAAACCATCCTTGCTGAACCATTCAGAAGTGGAAACCTTCTTTCATGAGTTTGGTCATCTGATGCATGTCATTAGCAATCAAGCGAGCTACTCTAGATTTGGACTAAGTGGAATCCTCCCAGATTTCATAGAAACGCCTTCAATGATGTTTCAGAATTGGGCTTGGAAGGAAGAGGTTCTGACAAATCTTTCAGGACATTACAAGGATCCAACGAAGAAACTTCCTTCAGATATGCTCCAACGAATGATTGCCGCGAAGCTCCTAGACATTGGTATTTTGCAGCTTCGACAAGTCGCATATTCTCTGATTGACATGGTGTATCATACTGAAGGAGCTGAAGACCCTACTGCTGTATTTAGCAAAATCTTCACAGAGATAACGAATACTCGTTTGCCAGAGGGAACTAGATTTGAAGCGGGATTTGGCCACCTCATGAATCCTAATTATACAGCAGGATATTACAGTTACACGTGGTCTCAGGTCTATGCAGAGGATATCTTTACCAAGTTTGAAGAAAATGGATTCATGAATTCAAAGATTGGGACTGAATACCGCCAAAAGATACTGGCTCCCGGTGGAAGTCTTAATCCTGATGACAGGGTCAAGAGTTTTCTAGGCAGAGAGATGAACACTGATGCATACATGAAGTCACTAGGACTTGATACGAAATAAAGAAAGAAGGAACATTGTAGGGCGGGAAGACTGCCCTACTCGTTTTTTATTTGTATTATCCCCATTGCTCCACAATATTCACACTCGAATACATTGGAAGGTTTGAGTGATTTTAGATTGATATGACCACCACATGAGTGACACATAGCTGTATTCTTTGATTTGTTAAGGACTACAATCTTGTATCTTCTGGAGTTCCTAGGTCGCTCTTTTCTCACCGCAAGTGCAGTTTGCTGATTCATTCTGTACAAGACGATGATGAGTAAATTTACACTTAGACCTAATAGAAGTGAGAAGAATACGTTATAGAAATATGTGAACATTAGGAGTGGAAAGAAGATAATCTCAAGAAAAATGACCAATCTCCAATTCGAAGGATATTGAGCTATAGCACAGTCCGCAGAGCAATATTCACTCTTCCCGCTGAAACCTTGATAGATTATCGGAAGTCCGCACCATTCACATCTTCTAGAATCAATTCCATGATCTGCCTGTTCTGTCCTTTCTTTCTCAGAATCCTTCTCCACAATTTGACCCTCTATGGTTTCTAGCGTTTGAGAGGATAAAAGACCTATTATTCGTATTCTGTGATATTGAAAAGAAAGAATGTAGTAGGGTACAAAAAGCTGCACCCTACTCAAATTTGATTTACCAAAGCTGATACTGTCTCTTGACGAAACCTTCCCAGACTCTTGGGAGTTTGGCAATCACTTCTTCTGTGATTGACTCTGCTGAGGCTTTCACCTTTTCAATATCACAATCCCCGTAAAGCTCAACATTGACTGCCTTTGGTTGAGTGATGGGCGCACCAATCTGGCTCACGAGATAGCAATAGACCTGTGAAAGGTCAGGATGCTCCTTGTAAACGCGTTCAGTGATTTCACGGGCTGCGACATTGTATGTTTTGCCAACATGACTTACAGGATTCTTACCAGCAGCTGCTTCGAGTGTCATTGGTCGATACGGAGTAATCAAACCATTTGCGCGATTACCTCTTCCAACCTGACCATCGTCGCCATGCTCTGCAGATGTTCCAGTTACGGTTAGATAGAAAAGACCATCCTCCGGACTGTCTGCTGTGTTGACGCTGACTTCGGTTTCCATATCAGTGATTTTGACTGCGAGATCCTTCACAAGATCTCTGATTCCCTCCATGACACTAGCATACTCATCCTTGTCTTTTGTTTCACTGGAGATGATAGCTGCAGCGACCTGCATGTGGATTTTGTCATCGATACGGGTTCCCATGATCTTGATGTCCTCACCTATCTGAGGCCATTCTTTCTTCACCTTCTCACTGTTCAGAAGTTGCTCCGATTCAAGAGTGATTAACTCAGTGGGTGAAAATGGTGCGTAACCAACACCGAAGCTGGTGTCATTAGCTCGTGGGATACCAGTCTCTAGATCGAAGTTACCAACAAGGTCGGTACTACCCGCTCGTATCTTGTAATCAATGATGACATCTGAGTTTACATCAAGGTGTGGGAGATCCTTACTCAGCCACTCTCTTGTGTGTTGGACTGCAAATTTACCGACAGGTACCTGTCTTTCATAGTCCTTGTCAACAACATCTACGGCTCGGCCGCTCATCAAAATGTAAATTGGTTCAATGACATCGCCGCCTCCAAACTTAGAGTTTGACTGCCCTCCTACAAGTAGGACCTTGTCGACATTGTGGTGTTGAACCTGATCGAAAATCTCCATGTAATATTCGCTCAAGCGAACAGACAATTCCTCTGCTGCTTTATCGCATAGTGTGTCGGGATGACCTTTTCCTTTTCTCTCGACAATCTCAACTGGGAGTTTATCTACTGAAGGTCCGGCTCCACGCGTGACTTTCAAATTCATAATAATCAACTCGTCATTTCCACTCGGCGCAGTGGTAAGTGTATAAAAGAATTATGTTGCGTGACGAAAAAATACATATCAGGAATAAAGTAAATGATTTGATATTACTAATAGGAATAATCTTTCATGATTCTCACAACTGATGACCTGAGAAAACTCAGACTGCGATTTGGTCTGACACAAGCAGAACTCGCATCAGAGATAGGAGTATCGCAATCCTACATTGCTAGACTAGAGCGAGGAACAATCGATCCCAAGTTGTCTTTGGTGAAGAAGATAGTGGACAAACTCACGCGAAAGACTGGAAAGACTTGTTCAGAGATTATGACTGTTGATCCGAAAATAGTGGCGCCTCGAGATGTTGTATCAACAGCTGTATCTTTGATGCAAAAAAACAACTATTCACAACTTCCTGTGCTACGAGGAAACCAAGTAGTTGGTCTCATCACGGAATGGGATATCATTCAAAATCTGCAACACAACCTCCATGAAATATCTGTTGAGGCTGTGATGAGTCCAAGTGGAGCTCTCATGGTTGATGAGAACACATCGGTGGATGTCATTATTCCTCTCTTTGAAAACTATCAAGCAGTACTGGTTCTGAATCAGGGTCGCATTCAAGGTATAATCACAAGGTCAGATATTTTCAAGCTGATTTGATCCTCATTGTTTTTTGTCTTCTTTAATGAGGTTGTTGTGATACACTCAAACGAAGTAAATTGAGCTTGATGGATTTCTTAGAGCACAGAATCGAGAATGTTCAATTTCAAACATTTCAGATAATTGTGCCCCCGCAGAATGTCTTATATGGCATAAAATAAAGATGCATTTGGAAAATAATGGCACACTACCTAGATACACTTGACGACCTTCGCGAGGGCTTAGACACCTTCGTCGAGAAGTGGGCAAATATACAACGAAAGTCTGTGAAAGCCATCCAAGCCGTTACTAATACAATT
>JAEORG010000027.1 GCA_016841005.1 Candidatus Thorarchaeota archaeon
GGAGCGATGATTCGGACCTCGATGTTCTCTGGGACAAGCTCTGAGATCTCCTTGTGGAGTCGCTCCTTGAGTCCTGGAAACATGGTTGAACCGCCTGATAGTACAACGTTGGCGTATAGGTCACGTCGCAAGTCGACGTCACAGTCCCTGATAGCCTGAACAATGTGCTCGTCCAGTGGGATTGTGTCTAGACCAATTGCGCTTGGATTGAAGAATAGCTCAGGTGCCTGGAAGCGTTCTGCACCAACAGTGATTACCTCACCGTCTGGTAGCATGTATGGCTTGTCAACACCAGCCTTGTCTGCAACGGTCCTCTCTCTTTCAGGATCAAGGGCAACGTAGCAGAGCTTCTCCTTTACATCACGGACAATCTCCTTCTCTGCACCGCTCACGAATGAGTAACCTCTCTGTCTGAGAAGTCTGCGCAGATACTCGGTGATGTCACGACCTGCAAGGTCAATTCTCTTGATAGCGTGGTTGATTGAGAATCCCTCGTACACGGGTACAATGTGTGTAACACCGTCACCAGAGTCAATAACCAGACCAGTTGTTCTACCGGATGCGTACAATGATAGCACGGCCTGTGTGGCAACATATACAGCGGGTACGCCGAAATTGTCGAACATCACGGATGCCATGCGCTCTCTGTTCTCTCTTGGGTTGAAGGGTGCTTCAGTGAGTAACACTGGGTTCTCACTTGGGTCAACTTTCAAGTCGTTATAGAATGTGTAACTCCATATCTTCTCGATTGCGTCCCAGTCCTCAACAACTCCATGTGTGATGGGATAAACCAGGCGTAGTACACCACGGAGGTTGATTGCCTCCTCACCAATGTAATAATCACGGGTGTAGTGGTCGACGTCTGTCATGATTGACTCGTATCGTGGGTAACCGATAAGAGTGGGCCAGACAGAACGGGGCTGATCTTCGCCGGCATATCCGTTCTTGCTAAGCCCAGTTCCGTTGTCAATAACGATGGGCTTTGCGCCAAGAAACTCGTCTTCAGCCATTTTGATTCGGTCCTCTTTGGGTATTAATACAGAGAGTCTGGTAAAAATCGAATCTTCCAAAACTCTATGCTAGAAATAAGTCCTGTTATTTGCTATTTAAGCGTTTATCGTTTTGCTTGCTTTTAATCAAACAACTATATTATATATGTTGGTTATGTAGTCCTAAATCATACTTGGCTGTATGTGGCAAAAACGGCATTTTAAGCCGGATTTCGTGATTTCGGGAAGGTTTCCCAGGTCAAAACAATGTTAATTTCAACAGCAAAAAAGTCCTCCAAATAGAGATATACCAAATATATATATGTCATATAGGTATTGATTCTTGTGAGTGACATGTTGACTCAGACACCTGACCAGATCATTAAACGAGAGATTGAGAGTGTTCGTGCTCGAAGAATCATTCTGGACCAATTGGAAGGCGGACCCAAGACGGGGACTGAACTACGGGAGAGCATCCGAAAGGACATGGCTGCCAATCTGATAGACAAGAAGGGCAAGAAGTCTGCCAAGGAGAAAAAAGTAGTCGTGACTGATCCCAAGCTCTATCATAATACAGGTCATCTTGAGAAGTTGGGAATCATCACGAGCAGGCGTGAGTCACGAGAACGTGTCTTCGAGTTATGCCCACAAGCATTTCATCCTGTTCGAAGAACATTGAAAGAGATGGGTCTCATGGGTGCAAATAGACCGATAGCGTATGTGACCACAATCCCACAGCCTGATGACCAGAGACCCTTCATCTTATGGTTGAGTAAAACAAGAAAATACAGCCCTCGGAAACTCATGCTCTTCACTGAGGCAAGAATCTGGAAACGACAGAAATTGAGAAGCATCGAACGATTCGTTGCTGAAGGCGCTAAGAGTAGATGGGATACCATCACACAATGGTATGATATCCCAGAAGAAATCACTGGAGAACAAGAAGAGTCGCGGCATGGAAATCTTCAGGCGGTCTTCGAGTTCATCAGGGATGAAGTTTCTGAAGTCATTCCTACACATGACGTGATTGTAGACCTTTCGATGGGTACACCTCTCACATTATTGGCAATGGTTCGTCTTATTGAGGAATATTCATTGACAGCTATACATGTTGAAAATTATGAAGATGAGAAAGCCAGAGTGCTTCAGTATTACCCACGAGGGATTGACAGTGAGTCTTGGTAAATCGTTTCTTGAATGGAATAAGATAGATCTAAAAAAGCATCTAAGTTGGTTGGAGCAAGTCATCCAACAAGATCTGGACGGTGTCGAATCCAACAAGACCCGAACGATAGACAAGATGAACAAGTGGTTGGAACAACTGAATTACATTCTTGAAAGAATTGAGGATATAGAGAAGAATCTCACACCCAGACTTGGACGAATTTTTGGGATATCCTTTGAGCACCAGGAACTCTTTGTGATATCATTATTTCAACCTAGTACCAAGAATCTCTTTCTGGAACTGGAACAGCACTATTGCAAGGATAATGATATCCGCATTGATTGTAATGCCATTCCAAATTTGGTCGCTCTTAGTGATGTTAGCGAGATGCTTGCTCTATTAGGCGATGCTGCAATTGATCTGGCTGCACTCCATCAAGTCTGGAAACCAAATGCATCGGATGCTGGGACCCTGACGCAGAGCAGAGCTGAACTTGTAAGTAATGAACACCTCTCCAAAAAATGTGATGAATGGGGGCTTTATGAAAACAGAATTCATTTCGACCCTATCACAGCATCAAAAGCTGAAATGGACCATGATAAAGGAACTCTTGTTGAAGCGCTTTATGGGGTGGTTTATGTTGAGAAGGGATTTGATAAGGTCCTTGAGCTAATCACGCACTTGATTTAATGAGCTTAATACTCAGAGAAGTCGAATTCGTCCTCTCGGTAGTCCTTTTCTTCAGAGGGAAACAGCTTCTCAAAACGCTTACGAATATAATCAGCATTCTTTGGATCTGAATAGACTCGGACAGATGGTATTATTCTGCTTTGTTGACTTAGAGCTTTCATCAATGGACGACCTTGCTCTGTTTTATTCAGACTGATAAGATCAAAGCCTGCATCTCCTCCAACAAGGATTGGAATTTGACTAAGAAATTTCTCACCAAGAACTGGATTTACTACATCAATTACTACTTGTCCCGGTTGATCGAATAGCTCGAGTTCAAAGTCTATGAGCGATTCAATATCTTCCAGAAAGTGAATCAACTTCTTTTGTGTGGCTTCATCAAAGAGTGCAATTGGTTTCGATGTTACAACTTTGAAGAGACGACGATATCGAATTCTTGCGGTATACTCTCTGACCCAAGAGATTTCCGACTTCTCTAGCCACCGAAAGAGATCTCCATCTGTCATCCGTGTAAAGAACCCAATACATTCATTTTTGGAAAAGTCCTCTTCTTTGAGCCTGAAGTATGTTGCCTTCGATGTTAGGGCCTCAGCTACTCGTACTGCATGATGGAGGTAGAGGTCTGCAAACATCCAGCTCCTACTAAGGATTAGAGCTTCAAGTGAATGAAGTGCCTTCAACATGAATGCCCTGTGATACTTTCCTTTGTCCTTGACCACTCGGTTAGTTAACAGCACACGTTCTGCAGGAAAAATGCCTAATTCAACTCCGCTGAAATGTGCATCTCGAATCAGATAATCCGTCTTGTCAATATCTAGGGGGCTATCGATAAAGTCTGATAGCAGTGTCGTGATTGGATCAGAAGTCCTTCTCTTCAGAATGTCTACAATTTGATTTGGGTCTATGTTGCTATCGCGCAGAACATCAGATAGGTCACTATGTAGTATAAGGAACATTCCAAGGTCAGTGTGGGATAATCCAGCCCAGTTCTCAAGTGCGAACTCAATTGTATGCGATGTTGGTGGATGACCGACATCGTGAAGTAGAGCAGATGCCCGGAAGAGATTCTCATGATTCTCGTCAAGGAGATTAGATAGTGGTTCAAAGCAAGGATTTTCAAGGTCCTCGCAGTAGTTGACAACTCTAATACACTTCTGGGCTAGAAAATTTGTCCCTAGACAGTGCTCGAATCGAGTATGCGTAGCGCCTGGATAGACGATATGTGCAGGACCCAACTGTTTGACATATCGTAAACGAAGCATCTCCCAGCTAGATATGATATCCAATTCCCAAGGCTCAAGCATTATCGCTCCGTGCACAGGGTCCTGCACAGCCTTTTGTCTGGAATGCTTTTCTCCCATCGCAAGAATTCGTTTGTGCTCCGCGACTATGTTGTTAATCTCGTCCAATGTTGCATTCTTCTTAGAAAGAGCTTGTTGAACTTTTGATTGCCTAAATCCAGTGAGTCGAATTAAATTCACTAACTCAATATCAGTTTCTCCAAGCAACAGGGAACACCAATTCTCAGAAGTTAGTCAAGGCTATTAATAGTGCGTTGTTAAGACATTTTGACTCGATTTCGTGCATCATTGTATTCCATTAGATTATCTGTCTTCATTGCTTTGCAATAATTGTCGGGTGTACACAAACCCCATTCACTCATCCGTCCACAACGAGGCGGAGAACGAGCTTTGTAAAATGGAGGGGATAGTAGATTCGCTTTCTTTAGATAGTTTGCAACATTTTTGATGCTCTTTTGTTTGAGAGAAGCTTTGATACATGGCGGCGCACGTTGAACAGTCTTCTGTGTGATAAGCTTGAAAAGTCTGTACCATAGAAGACATTGTTTTGCTTGGTATACGTCATCACACTTCTTACACTGCTTAGCTTGGATAGATACTGCACAGAAATCGTCACGAGTTTCTAGAGTTAGTCCTGAGTTTCTAAGTAGATGAAATTTAACCTCAGCAAACCAATCCGGTGTAAACGATCCAAACTCAGTAACAAATGACTTGAGCTCATCTGATAGTTCATTAACACTACAGTTCCATAACTCTTTACTAAGAGAGAGGGGATGTTCGTTTGAGGGCATCAGGCTCACACAATAATCAACAATGGTACTCTTAAGCTCATCAGTTTCCAACAAGCATCTTCAAAAAGCGGTTGAGATACATGACCGATAAATCTTATACCTATGCTTCATAGGACGAAATCAAGTTTCTACTAGTTTGACCGAGAGGTTTCCTTGAATATGCCAGAACTAAGACTACTATCAAGTCATCAGCTAAAGGAAGTAGTCACGAACTTAGAAATTATTGATATGACTGGCGATGGTCGCGATAACATTGTCGTAGGTTCAATTAGTGGAACTCTGAAAGTCTTCGAATTTCAAGATGAGGGTAAGAAACCCAAAGAGATTGCTAATCTTACCGATCTAATCCCTATATCTTCTCTCGGTGTTGGTGATGTTACAGGGAATGGCATCCCGGACCTCGTTGTCGGAGGTCTTGATAACACGCTCAAAGTAATAGGTATGATAGATAACAAACTAGAAATCCTTGGAGATACAACCCTGGGAAACCTTCCAACTGCGTTGGTGGTTGCAAATGTTTTGGATGATAAAAAGGCAGAAGTAATTGCTGCAACAAATGACAAGGCACTCAGATGTTATGGGTGGTATGGTACTTACTTAGATAAGCTGGCACACAAAGTTGTTGATCGACCTGTTTTTTCAATGATGCCAATTCATATTGAAGGGACTCCTTATTCCAGATTTGCCTTTGGAGACGACTCAGAAACACTCTTTCTCTATCAATATGCTGACGATAGATTACATCAAATTGGCGATGCAAAAGTCGATGGAGAGGTCAATCTTGTAGCGACTGGAAGAGTCATTGAGAGTAGGTTGGACAATGTGGCAACTGCAAGTAATGGTAATCATATTTCATTATTCGACATATCTCAAAAGCCTGTAGTAACAGTAGCGAAAATCAGAGCACCTAAACAAATAACGTCAATAAGAGTTGGACAGATACTGAAGGGAAGTAGATCATATGGCCAAATTCTTGTTAGTCTGGCAAATGCCAAAATGTCCGTATTGGCTCTCGAAGGGCGAGAACTTTTTGAAGAAGCATCTCTGAAAACATCAGGAAAAGGTGCTGAACCACAAGTTGCATTCGGAGACATTAACGCGGATGATAACGTAGAGATAGTCCAAGCTGTGGGGAACAAGCTTCACTTTGTTAACACTGAAGATTGATTAAACCTCGCAGATATTATACTATAGTTCAGGCATATAGAGTTCGTTTGCTTGGAGGACCTTGATATTTTTGATTTTGGTCTTCGATTCAATCTTAGGTACAATCTGAGTTTCAGCCCATTTCTTGACAGCTGCACGGGCGTCCTCAATATTCTCACCCTCAGCATTACGGTCTAATCTGATAAATAGATTATAGGGCTCGCGTTCTGTGACTTCCTTCTTTACCATCGCCCAGAATGCTTTTGACCCCTCATCAATGTCAATTCGTCCGAGAATTTCTGCCCATTGTTTCCCCTCCATTCTTTTAGTTACAATGGCCAAGTCTTTCAGTTCAGTAACTTCTTTCAGCGCCTCAAGGACTTTGTTACCAACTGCCATGAAATCAGATGCGTCTTCAAATTCTGCAATAAGATAATGATCTGCCCGAAATACAGCCATGTTCGGATACTCCAACAGTTGACTGACTGCGGCCTGTTGCATTTGGCTCTTAAGTATGATGGTGCAAAGAAATCTTACTCTTCTGATGCCTCTTGGGAGTGCATTTTCAGTTCATCTCTATAATGATAAAATCTGTAGATTGCGGTGCAAAGGCCAAGACATGTAACCACTACCAGACCCCAAGTGACTAAGTAAATTATAGAGAATAGGAACAGCAGGAACAATCTTTCGGAGCGTGCACCAAGTCCGATGTCCAAATCATTGACACCAACTGTTTCAGCTCGAGACCTCGAATAACTAGTCATCAGCCAACCAAACAAACAGAGAATAGCCCATATTTCTAATTCTAAACCAAATATCAATTCATTAGAGTAGGTGATAGCCACTGCAAGAATCAGCAGTGCTTCTGCCGCCTTGTCAACTAGGGAATCAGTAAATGCACCACTTACTGATGATTTTCCAGTTGCTCGAGCGACAGCACCATCAACGCCATCAAGAAAACCAACAGAGAAGACAAGAAGACCGAATAATGGTTGGATACCAGTGAGCAATAAACAAAGAAATCCAACAAATGCCACGAATAGAGATAGATAGGTAATGGAATTTGGATGAATGTTCATCTTAATGAAAGGTCGTGCAGACCACATTACAGGTCTTCTGAAAACCCTTCGAAGTCTAAATCTGCTTGGCGACATTCCGACTACTCCATGAATACTTGATTATTGAATACTACAACTCTTGAGAGGGTCGTGCCTTCGGATAGTGAATTCGTTCCGAAAAGGATTGCATCACTTAAGAAACAATCTGCTTGAACATTTGTCCCATAACTAATACTCACAAAGGGACCAATTCGTGAATTAGTGCCAATGTTCGTATCATTAGTAATGATTGTTGGACCATGAATTGTAACACCTAGCTCTAGAGAAATATCAGAGCCAAGATGTAATTGCTCTCCTGCTTCTATAGTGTCACCTCTAGGCACAAAGATTCCTTTGATTGCAGGCGTTTCTCTCGAAAGTAAATCTCGATTTGCTTCAATAAGGTCTGGGATAGTATCTACATCATGCCAAGATTTTGTGACAGTGTAGGATCCTATCGATTTACCTCTTGAAAGAGTGCTCTCAATGACTTCTCTTACACTTGTAATTCCAACGGATCTTCCGTGTTTGCATGCGGAAAGAAATTCTGGTTCTGCAACTAATGCCATAGCAGATCTTCCTGTTGATGAACCCTGAGATGGGACATCACCTATTCCAACAACAAATCCATCTGCGTCAAGTGCCAATTTAGTTCCTGTTCCGAAAGATAGATCAGATGCAATTGTTAGAATGCTTTCAGATTCGGAAGTATGTGAGTGGATAAGCTCACTGAAAATTCCTCTTTCGACTACAAAATCCACTGGACATATTATTGTAGGCTCATCGATATCTCTAGCTGCAGTTACTAACGTTTCAAGTGGTCCAATTTCATAGTTAGGGACATCTACAAGATTGATTTCGGAATCAGGAAAGGAGGAATCAATGAATTCTCGAATTTGAGATGAGAACCATCCAATACCAATAGTAATCTCAATTGACTTGATTTCTTCAAGGTCTTTAATCAACCTGCTCAATAGAGTCTGCCCTGCACAATGAACCAGACCTTTTGGAACTTCATCTGTCAGCGGACTCATTCTTGTCCCACGTCCAGCTGCCAGAATTATTGCACGAATTGGAAATCCTCCTTGAATAAGTCTCAAGCTAGAAGGTTCATATGTATGTTTGGCACATTCAATTATTAGTGAGTGGAGCCTTGAACGCAAGAATCCATAGATTGGAAACAGAAGAAGATTATGAAAAAGTCATTGAAAGATCAGTTGAGATTCTAGAGAGGGGCGGTCTAGTCGTGTATCCTACCGATACTAGCTATGGTCTCGCTTGCGATCCAAGGAATGCTGATGCAGTCGAGAAATTATTCGAAGCAAAAAATCGAGATAGAACTGTTGGAGTGCCACTTCTCTTTGCTGATGAAAACCAGTGTGAAAAATATCATGATTTTGGCGAGCTTGAGAGAGTACTGACTCGCCTTTTCTGGCCTGGAAGTTTGACTCTTATTGTCGTTGCTAAAGATACTGTTCCAACCCATATCACCAAAGGCCGAACAACCGTTGCTATACGTGTACCTGATCATCCTATCCCAAGAGGAATTGCTCAGAAACTTGGAGCTCCAATTGTAGGTACCAGTGCTAATATTTCTGGAGGACCCAGCCCATTTGATTTTACATCTGCGTTTGAGCAGCTTGGGGACAAAGTAGATTTCTACATTGATGGTGGTCCCTCCACTTCTAGTCTCAACTCGACTGTTTTGGGTGTAAATGAAGAAGAAGAGGGTTTCTCAAGTATCAAAATATTCAGAGAAGGAGCTGTATCAGTTGATATGCTTAGAGAATATCTTCAATCAGATACTGATGCCCTTCGTTTCTGGACAAGTAGAATATTCAATGCGGAGATGTGAGGTCGAATCTTCTGCAAGAATTTAATATCTTAATTGGATGCCCCAGAGATCGGGAAAGAGGAGCAAAATCAGAGGTTCAATACTTCATCGGAGATATAATCGGGGACGAGAACCTGCGTGTGTATCATACGCATATATCAGGGCTTATCACATGTATGACCTCTTTGAATCCTTTTGAGGTCATTGAAAAGTTAAAAGAGATCGCTGATGAGAATCCTTACCAGTTCAGATATGCTATAAAATTCACGCCTTTGGAAGTCTGTGTCAAGTCAGATATTGATGAGATATCAAAAGCAGTAGAAAGACTACTTCATAAAATAGGAGAAGAGGACTCATTTCGAGTGACTGTCAAAAGACGCCATACTGATCTACAGCATATGGATGTCGTTACAGCAACAGCAGATATTATTCCAAGGAGAGTAGACCTTGACAATCCTAACAAGATTGTATTGATAGAGATTGTCGGAGAACTTACAGGAATCTCCATTTTAAACTCAGATCAAGATATCCTATCGATTATGACAATGCGGGATGATATGTACTAAGCTAAATATCAAATGCTACAGATGAAATTCTACTCACTACACATTTTGAGAGAGCAGCCTGAAAATCACGAGGATTCTCCACAGCTCCAAACACATTAACTTCGGATTTCCCAATATCAAATATTTCCATAATATGCTCCAATCTTGCCATAGAAGGTGGAAATTCATGTTCACATTGTTGTCCAATATCATTTCTGAGGGCGTCTAGAACACTTTGAATCCCATTTTTATCCTCTGCAACGATTACTACTGCAACAGAGGGAAGGTCGTCTGATACTCCAACGATAGACAACGCACGACCTATCTGATGTTGCCCCGATGCAAAAACAGCAATTTCTACACTCAACGAACGAGATTGAGCATATCCACCATGCCAAGCATTGAGCGCATTCTGTGAAGCTGAAAGAAGATGGTTGAAATCCACTATTTTGGATCCATCAAAGAGCTGGAGCGCCTTTACGTTGGAACTAAGAGTTGTAACAATTTCTAGTAATTGCTCAGTGTTTAGTTGGTTTTCATTAGTGATCTCTTCAATCGCAATGAACAGTACTCCTCGATCTGATACAAGTGTTGTCTGATACACTGTTATTCCTCGTTGAAATTCCTAGCTCTACAATCGTTTCATGAAATAATCAGCGACAGTAGGCTCAAATCCAACTTCAAAGACTAATCTATCTCTAATTTGTCGCATATCTAGTGATGCATCTTCTTCTTTGAATTTTCTAACAAGGGCAATTATTGACTCTCGTATCTCCCAAGGATATACAGTCCAAGCTTCAACGCGCTGCATATAGAAATCAGGAACAACTCGAGACCATGGTTTTAGATGCAGTACTGCGCTACGTAGATCCTTAGGTTTTAGATTCGTGACATATTCAATTGCATGATACATACTCTCTCCTGTATCCGCGACTTCATCAATTATGAGAACGTTCTTGTCCTCGATTGGAATTGAGAGTGGTTGTGTTATCTTTGGTTCTCGTCCATGTTCTCCTAAGTCAGTGTAGTATTCGATTCGGACATTAAACATGGCATTAGCATAGAGGACGTCTGAAAGAATCCGCGCTGGTATCCAACCACCTCGTGCAATTCCAATAATGAGGTCGGGTGCAAAACCACTCTCAACAATGCGCTCTGAAAGCTGTAATGTTAAATTGTAAACATCTTTCCAGCTTAGAATAAGGTATTCCATTGAATTCAACTACTAAACACGTTTGGGCTGTTCACTCGTTACTCCTTAATTAATTCACCCTAAACTAGCACAAGGTAAAAGAAGGCTTAGCTATTTGGTGATGTGAATCATAATGAAACCTGACCTCCTACTCACACATATCGGACAACTCGTGACAATGTCAAGCGAAGATGGTAAACCTAAGACCAGTGAGAATATGAAAGACCTCTCAATCATAGAAAATGGAGCAGTAGCCATCAAGGAGGGGGTGATTAAGCTAGTAGGTACTACTGAAGATCTTCTCTCCCAAATCGATAGCGACGATATGATCCCACAGATCGAATTGTCTGATAAGTTGGTATTACCAGGTTTTGTAGACAGTCACACTCACCTTACTTTTGGTGGATCGCGAGAGAATGACTTTGCAATGAAGCTCGCAGGAAAGACCTACATGGAAATTTTAGATGCAGGAGGAGGTATTCTGAATACTCTACGAGCAACCAGAGATGCTACAAAAGAACTGCTTACTAGTAATGCATATGCCTACGCAAATAGAATGCTGAAAGAAGGAACTACGACCGTTGAGGCAAAGAGTGGTTATGGATTAGATACTAAAAATGAAATCAAGATGCTTAAGGCGGTAGAGGATTTGCGAGAGAAAATTCCAATGGATATTGTTTCAACATTTCTAGGTGCTCATGCAATTCCACCTGAATTCAATGGGAGAACAGATGATTATGTGGATGTAATCATAAATGAGATGATTCCAAGGGTTGCAGCTGAGAACCTGGCCGAGTTTTGTGATGTCTTTTGTGAGAAGGGAGTATTCGATATAGAACAATCCCGTAGAATCCTTCTTGCTGCAAAAGAAGCAGGAATGAAGCTTAAGGTTCATGCTGATGAGATTGTTCAACTTGGCGGTGCAGAGCTTGCTGCAGAGTTATGTGCAGTTTCTGCAGATCATCTTCTCATGGCATCTGATGACGGTCTTGAAGCGATGCTTAGAGCTGGTACAATTGCAACTCTTTTACCTGCAACTGCATTCAGTCTAAACACGAATTATGCTCGAGCTCGAGATATGATTGAGATGGGATTGCCCGTTGCTCTAGCTACGGATTTCAATCCTAACTGTGCAAATGAATCACTCTTTTTCACCATTGCACTTGCATGTTACAAGATGAAGATGCACCCAAGGGAAGTCATCTCAGCATTAACCATCAATGCAGCGCATGCATTAGACCGTACTGATTCTGTTGGTAGTATTGAACGAGGAAAACGGGCGGATATTATTGTACTTGACTGTCCAAATCCTGAATATCTTGCATACCGATTTGGAGTCAATCTAGTTCATACTGTCATCACTCAGGGTGAGGTGGTTTACACGAAATTTAACCAATAGGTCATTTAGATTGAAACTCTGATAGAAATTTAGCAGCCTTGGGAGTGATCTGAACCCATTCAACGAAATCTATTAGCTTATCCACTGTTTCAGGACGCACAATATGCTCGATCTCACAGGCGTCATCATTTGCTATTTCTGAGTCAATACCAATCATCTCAAAGAACCATCGCAGGGTTTGGTGAGTTCTCTCAAGACGTTCAGCAATCGACCTGCCTTTCTTAGTTAATGATATTTCTCTGTTGTAGCGTTCGCGATTCACTAGTTTCATTTCTGATAATTTCTTTAATACATAGGTGACACTGGGAGACTTGACACCTCTGGCATTTGCAATATCTGTCACACTTGCTACATTTCCTCTTTTTTCAATCTCATAAATTGTTTCGAGATATTGCTCCATTGCCTTCGATAGTTTTGTCAATTATATGTCACCAGACCTTTAGAGTTCTTAGAGGTGTCTAACAATAACTAATGTTCATGATAGATAAAGGTTCATGCATGCACATAGATAACAACTGGTTTATTCCTCAAGTAGGTCTCCTGAAACTTGTTTTGCCCAGTCTATTATCGTTCCAGATTGCATCAACTCTCGAATCGCTACTATATCGGTGTGGAGGATTCTGTCATCATCAAGTGTAGGAACAACTCTTCGAAGCTGGTTTCGTACTGATTCAAGTGGTGCGGCTGGTTTTAATGGAGCAAGTAAATCAACACCCTGAGTTGAACAAAGATATTCAATCGCAACCACATTTTGAACATTTTCAAGAATCTTACGTGCCTTTCTTGAGGCGATTGTGCCCATGCTGACATGATCTTCTTGATCAGCACTAGTAGGGATAGAATCAACACTGGCCGGGTGAGCAAGTACCTTGTTCTCTGATACTAGTGCAGCAGCTGTGTACTGAGCAATCATCAGACCTGATTTTAATCCCCCATTCTTTGTCAGGAAAGGAGGTAACCCACTAAGGTCCGGATTCACAAGTCGGTTAATTCTGCGTTCAGCAATGTTAGCGATCTCCGAAACTGCTATCCCTAGAAAATCCATCGCTAAAGCGATTGGTTGCCCATGAAAATTCCCACCAGAAAGAACTGTTTCACCATCTGGGAATACAAGAGGATTATCAGTTGCAGAGTTGATTTCTGTTTCCAGAATGCTTCTAACATATCTGATAGTATCAAGGGAAGCTCCTAGGACTTGTGGTATACACCTCAAAGAATATGCATCTTGTACTTTCCCGCAATCTGCATGTGATTGGTTGATTTCGCTCTCAGGGAGAAGCCTTCGCATGATAGATGCAATATCAGATTGTCCTTCATGAGGACGAACATCATGTATGCGTGAATCAAATGCAACTCGTGTTCCTCTTAATGCTTCAAGACTCATTGCTGCTGAGATTGCAGCATCTTGAACTAAGAGGAACGCATCATAAACTGCAAGCACACCAATTGATGTCATTGGTTGCGTTCCGTTAATTAATGCAACTCCCTCTTTGGCTTGAAGACTAATAGGTGAAATACCTGCAGTTCTCATAGCCTTTGCACCATCCATCCTTTGTCCATGGAAGTAGGCTTCACCTTCACCTATCATCACAAGAACCATGTGAGCTAGAGGCGCAAGGTCGCCACTCGATCCAACAGAACCCTGCTCAGGAACAATGGGTACAACACCTTTGTTTAACATAGATACAAGAGTTTCAATAACCTCTACTCTGACTCCCGAGTATCCTTTCGCTAGGGCATTTGCTCTTAGAAGTAACATCCCCCTGACAATTTCTTGAGAAAAGGGATTACCAACACCAGCACTATGACTTCTAATGAGATTAACCTGTAGTTTTGCTAGGTCATGCTCGTCTATGGAAACATCCGCAAGATCCCCAAAACCAGTATTAACACCATAGACAGTTCTTCCTTCGTTGAGGGCGCGTTCAACCACAGCACGACTTTCTTCTATCTTTTTTCGAGCAGTGTCATCAAGTACAACTTCAAAACCGTGTCTTGCAACATTTACCACATCCTCGATTGTCAGGCTTTCACCATCAATTGAAACAACCACGAATATCACACAGCCAAGCAAGGTCTGACAGATATACTATCTGTCGTGTTGTAATCTAGCATCTTTAGGGTGTTGCTTTAGTAATTATCGTTCAAAGATGTAAGTACCAATATTAACTGAAATCAATCAAATAGACGCTATTCTTTGAATTCCTTCTTGACCAAATCCTCTACAAGTCCTTCTTCGGGGATATATGGCAATGTTATCTGACCATCTGTACCCATTTCACGATTCCATTCTAGAACAGTTTCCAATGCATGATCATTCCTTGCCCATGCCCTACGAGCTACGCCGCACATGACATCCCAATCAAGAGCCATTCGAATAATACCATCAACTCGCTCACTTCCATCTAAGACAAGCCCAAACCCTCCGTTGATAGCCTTCCCAGTTCCAACACCTCCTCCGTTGGACAGTACACATAGACTCATCCCCCGTGTGGTATTGCCTGCCCAGCATTGATGAGCCATATCACTGGTAATGTTACTTCCATCATAGATGTTAGCTGTTTCTCTAAAAGGCGAATCTGTACCTCCGGTATCATGATGGTCTCTACCAAGCATAATTGGACTCACTATCCCATCTCGGACCATCTTATTGAACCCAAGGGCAATGTTTACTCGTCCCTTTGCATCAGCATAAAGAATACGTGCCTGCGAACCAACGACTAGCTCATTCTTTTCTGCATCGCGGATCCAGATGTAATTGTCACGATCTTGACCCCTCCGGTTCGGATCGATACAAGACATAGCCATCTTATCTGTTGCAACAAGATCATAATGTTTCCCACTGAGACAGACCCATCTAAATGGTCCATATCCATAGTCGAAACAAATTGGACCCATAATATCTTCAACATATGATGGAAAGATGAAACCCTCATTGGTATCTATACCATTCTTAGAGATATCTGTCGCTCCTGCATCAAATACTGCTTTCATGAAGCTATTACCATAGTCCCAGAAGAAGGTACCACGTTCAGACATTTTCCTAATGAATTCGAATTGTCTTTTAAGAGACTCATCTACAAGGTCTCTGAACTTGTGTCTGTCACTCTTCAGTAATTCTCGGCCTTCTTCAAAAGATACTCCTACAGGAGTGTATCCACCCCCATAGACATCATGACAAGAGGTTTGATCAGAAGCGAGTTCAACTTTGATGTTATTGTCAACTACATACTGCCAGACATCGACAATATTTCCATAGTATCCGATAGATATTGGTATACCACTGCTACGATATTCATCAACCCATTCGAAGATCTGTCGAAGGTCATCAGACCACTTGCTCAGCCAACCTTGCTTGCTTCGGGTATCGATCCTGCTCTTGTCAACCTCTGCAATTACTCCGATCCCACCAGCAATCTCAATTGCCTTTGCTTGAGCTCCGCTCATTCCACCAAGACCTGATGTGAGGAAGAGGTGCCCACTAAGGTCCTTATCTTCTGAGAGCCCAAGATACAAACGTCCTGCATTCAGTAACGTTATGTATGTTCCATGTACAATTCCCTGTGGTCCTATGTACATCCAACCGCCTGCTGTCATTTGACCATAATTTGCAGAACCAAGAGCGGCTACTCGGTGAAAGTCATCAGGGGTATCAAACATTCCGACCATCAGGCCATTGGTTGAAATGACCCTAGGAGCATCGCGCTTTGTCGGGAAAAGACCCAAAGGATGCCCGGAACTAACAACAAGTGTTTGTTGTTCAGTAATGACTTCAAGGTATTTCCTGATGAGTTGATATTGAAGCCACGACTGACAAACCTGCCCGGATTCACCGTAAGTCACAAGTTCATAGGGATATAGAGCTACATCGAAATCAAGATTGTTGTCAATCATAAGTTGAATAGCTCTTGCTTCAAGTATGCCCTTGTATTCATCAACTGGTTTGGCCTTTATTGGGCCCTGTGGGCGGAATCTGTAGGCGTATATTCTTCCACGAGTCACTAATTCATTGAGAAACTCAGGAGCTAGAATCTCATGAAGTTCTTGTGGTACATATCTAAGGGCATTCTTGACTGCAATTATAGTGTCCTTTTCACTCAGGTTAAAACCCCTGTTCGGAGCCCTTCTATATTGGGGCTCAAATTCAGGATCAGGAGGCAACTTGTCTGAGAGTTTGATTTTCATTGCACTGGACACATTGAATTTCATATAATCACATCCTAGCCAAGCTGTTTCTCAGCTTTTCCTTGATAAAAGACTCGCCATATCTATCATTGCTGATTATTTCAGGATTTTCGAGATTCAGCAATCATCTCATTCAATCTACGATTTCGGGGACCTTGGAAATATGCGTGATGTGTTGAGATTCCTACTTTAGTGGTCCTAACAAACTCAACATTTCTAATCTTTCTAACAAGAAGATCTAGTTCAGATAAAGTATCAACAGCAAATAACCCACCAACAACAGGTTCCGAAACAGAAACATATACTTGCCAAAGAGGAAGCTCATAATTCTCCCAGAGCCATTCTTCGAATTCTCTAGGATCTTTCAAATTAGAATCATATGTGAACCAAGCGATAAACGGGATGTCACTTGCGGCACCAAGTTCGATATGTGCTGAAGGACGAACACTATTTGTATCATCAATTTCTTGGAGAACTCTTCTGACTCTTCGAGCTGTAAGTCCTGTATTCTTAGAAATATCAACAACAGACATTCGTGGGTCATCTAAAAGACAACCAAGAACCCTCAGATGGATATTATTGAAGGTGGTTTTTCCACCCTTTGCTTGCAGAATAGAGTGTATCTCGACTTCCTGTACGCTTTCTAATGAACGAAGATAGGTGGAGATCTCCATGAGTTCAGTTGTATCTGTGTATTCTCCAACCAAGGCATAAATCCCATCAGTGTATGATGAGGCCGCTATAATCCCTGGATGCGCCCCTATTTTCTGAACAAATTCTACCTCGTCCATAGATCCTTCGGTCACTAGTAGTGCAAATACAAACTCAGAGCCAATCATAGCTGGAGATAAGGTCACGTAGTAGCCAGCGATAACTTCAGTCTCTTCAAGTCTGAGAACACGTTTACGTATTGCATTTGCTGAAATACCATATTTTCTGGCCAGTTCTTCGTAAGTTATCCTGCAATTTTTACTTAAATCTCTGAGTATACCTTTGTCAATAGGGTCCACGAGACACACCAGCATTCGTCAATTAAGTCTGCTTTGGAAACGTACAAGAAAAAGATGTCGTAATCCGTATCAGAGCATCTTGCGAAAAGGAGATTCAGGGGCCTATTCTTTCGAAATTAGGCCCCGGTTCAATATTGAGAGGGGAGGAGTGTCTTCGGTTACGAGCGACCAGTAAGAATCTAGATGGACTTTCTCATATCGAGAAGTGCATTGGGAATCTTGATCAGGGAATCTGCACCATGCCTAATGAGGTGTGGCTTCACTTCTTTGGATTCAAGACTATAGAGCGGTTGACGCATATCCTGAAGATTCGGGATTCGTCTGAGGAGCTTCTGGGCTGTTAGCCTACGAAGTGCAAAGCTCACTGTCCTTAGAGGTAGCTCAGATTTACGACTGATTTCCTTCGGTGACATCGGTCCGGTAGTTGCCAGACTATGAAGGACAATTCTAGCGCTCTTGGGGATAGTAAAGTTCATTGTAGTTCATCTATAGTTAGAATCAAGAATAGATATCTATTCGCGGGATTCAGCAGGTTCAGAAATGAGCTGTAAGAAAACCGGTTTGGTCGAAATACGAACCTATTGGTTCGGAAATAGGACCTTTGTCAAAAAATAGTCCAATTTACACACCAAAATATGACTTTCTCTGCAATAGAGGCTATGCTCAAATGGAAGTCAAGTAAGAAAAACGAATTATGAGCTATGGAGGTGCAAGAACATCAAAAACTGTTTGACTAACTGGAACCTCAAAATCTCGGTATGCTGTCCACATACAATCTGATGCAATAATATCTAGTGAAAATCCTTCACCTTCCAATGTAAGCAAGTAGTTTAGAGTCTGGATCATTCCTTTAAGCAGAGCCCGTGTTTTATAGGCTTCTTCAACAGACAGCAGGCCTTGAGCTTTCAGAGGTAATGATGATTCTACCTCAATTGTTACAACTGCTGGAGTATCAATAGTGCGAATAAGGAGAATACGTAACCAATCATCCTGGTGGAGAGTTGTGATTGCTTCTGATGCATCATTCAAATCTGTATCTTTAGGTGGTTCCTTTATCGTCTCTTCATATTTTCTCAGGAGCTCGGTCTTGGCACTCATTGTTATTCAAGAAATATCTTACATTAACAGAATATCTATTCACGGTAACCAGCAAGTGCGGAAATGAGCTTACTTCATCTAAATTAATGTCAAACTCTAACACACAAAGATAGGAAACAGACAATATACGCAATATCAGTCAATGAATAGAGCATTAGACCTAGTTGTAGTTTCAGTACGGTTACATTCAGGTCAAATAGAATATGATTTTCTAGGACAAGTTGTCCTATGATGACCACTGTTTTAGCTTTACATAGCAACTAGAGTGGTTTCTTCACTATTCCACCCAAATTTCTGAGCGTTCTTGAAAGCTTTACTTGCATCACTGTATTTTTCAATTATCCAAAGAACAAGACGAAGTTGATTCCACAAACCGGGGTTTTCGGGCGTCTCCTTAATCATCTTCCGCAAACCTTTCTCGATTTTCTTGTATTCTTTTATCTCAGCCTTCCTTGTCTTTTCAAACTCGATTAAGAGATTATGAATGTACTCTGAAGGTCGCTCATATTCGTAGTTCAGCAATTCATCAGGACGGTCTTTGAGAAAGTTGTTAATCGCAGAATTTGGTGTATCAGAAGCTTTCCAGAACTCACCTGCAACAAGCTGCGCTTCATATCCTTTCTGTAAGAAGTCAAGCAACTCACTAAAATTAACTGAAATGGGATGATCAGATCCAAGTGTCTGACAACATATATTCCACTGATAATAGACCAATCGATTCCCAATTTCATAGGTTACCTTTGGAGTTGGATTAATCTTCTTTAAATCTGTGAAAACAGTCTTAACTGTATACTTCTTCCTAGGGGAAAAGCTCACTTGAACACCATCCTTCGAAAAGACAGTATGCTATGGTCATTGATAAATAATAGCCGGATGGGCTAGAAGAAAGATGGTGAGGTCTTTAACCTCACCACTGGAGAGTATGTATTACTAAAGGGTTCCCTCGAAGGGTTTTGGAACGATTCTCATCACTGCCTTGACTACTCGGTTGTCAAGGAACATGTAGAGATAACCTCCAATGAGATCTGTTGCATCTACAATAACACTTGGAGGACTCCCCTTACGTACGACATACATATGAACACGTGAATGTGTTGCTTTTGCCTTTGCAACGAAATTGAAATGGTCCATGACAAAACCACTTCCAATTGCTAACAGGATTCCGTAGAAGAAACATAATGTGATGTCAAGTAAGAATCGACCAAAGACTAACTGTAATGGAGTCAGAGAGATGAACGCATAGACCGCCCCAGGTGCTATATCCCATAAGAGGATCACAAGCACAAAACGTCTTGAAATGCTGAGTTCCGTTTCGTCCTCATTAGTTGCACTAGCTGTTAACCGTAGGTATAGAAGTAGACCTATGACAAATGCCGCAATACCAACAAGGGCTACAGTAATCCGTGCAATATCCGAACCAAGTGTTGCAAGAAACATTTGATCGATATCCGAGAGTTCAGTTGTTAGGTATAGCGAGTCAGGAAGTGCACGTCCGATTATATAGACGAATACCAAGACTCCACTAAACACAAGTGTTACCAAGGGCCATAGGACCATCCAAGGGTCCACCCTTTGTTCCCAGAGTGTGCCTTCAATAGAAGTTTGCTCACCCAATCACAATCCACCTGTTAATACTTCGCAGGGAACAATAAAAGGGATTGCCGATTATCCTGCCTTAGAATGGTATTACCCACACCATCCACTCAGGAAGTGGAATAAATAGACGTACGTAGAGAAGGACTGCTAAAATCGATATTGAAAGGAAAACTACTACCCAGTCACGTTTTCGAAATGCTAATTGTTCCATGTAAGTACGTGTATCTGATGCCCCAAATCCTCTGGACTCCATACTTTCTGCAATAGATAATGCTCGACGGATTGAAACAATTATCAGTGGTACTATGATAGGAACAATATTTCGTATTCTTTTCAGAATATTACCCTTGTCTAATTCGATTCCTCTGGCTCTTTGAGCATCCATAATTGCATATGCTTCTTGACCCAAGGTTGGTACATAACGCATTGCCATACTCATTGCAAAAGCAAACTCGAATCTTATGTGCATCTGGATAAGAGCTTGAGATAATTCATCTGGGTGCACCGTTAAGAAGAAGAGTGAGAAAGATGTCATTAGTGCAATAAGACGAAGAGCTATCGCAATTGAGTACGAAAATGGATTTTGCACAGTTGAGAGTAATGTATTGAATATAATAATGAAAAGAAGTAGAAATGCCAATCCTCGCATACTCTTTGTCCATCTATGGAGGGATTTTGCTGCCGCGATAAGAGGAATCAGGCATACAATGATGAGAAGCAATGGAATGATATTAAGAAACATCAGAGATATCACAGCAAGAACGATTGAGAGTGTGAGCTTTGCCCGTGGGTCGAGGTCATGAATTAAGGATTGTTGACGAGTATACTGGAATACTTCTAGGAATGACATCTCATGCACCTCTCACAATTTCAACAATCGCATCTTCCAGCTCCTGAATCAATGTAAGTCTGCGAGATATACCCGGATATAAGTCATTCAACGCTCGCGAGGCTTTCGTGAGTTCAGGATGAGTAAGTGAACATTCTTCTATAACAACATCATTTGTAAGAACAGTACTTGTTGGACCGTCTGCTATGATTTTTCCATTTGACATGACTAGTGTGCGTGGAAAATTCTCGATTACAAATTCAATATCGTGAGTGATACAGATAACTGCGCAGCCTCTAGAATTGAGTTCCAATAGAAGTTCGGAAAGATTCTCTTTTTGTTGAGCATCTTGCCCTATTGTAGGTTCATCGAGGGCTAATATCTGAGGTTCAGTTGCCAGAACAGATGCCAATGCAACTCTCTTTCTCTCACCTCCAGAAAGGGAAAAAGGTGAACGATTAACCAAATCTTCAAGCCCTAGACGTGAGAGCGTTCGCATACATCGCTTATTGATTTCTTCGAGGTTATATCCAAGATTCTTTAATCCAAACGTGACTTCCTTCTCAACTGTATCTAAGAAAAGCTGATGATCTGGATTTTGCCATACCAATCCGACAACTCTGGCAATCTCAGCAACGGACATCTCATCAGTATCATGTCCTTCAAGGAATACTTTACCTGATTGAGGTCTAAGGAGGCCATTCATATGCTTGACAAGTGTAGTCTTACCAGCCCCGTTGGCACCCATGATAGCAATCCGCTCCCCCTCTGCAATTTCAAGGGATACACCATTCAATGCAGGATAAATTCCATCATAGGCAAAATGGACATCGTCCACTAGAATCAATGGTTTTCTGCCTCCTGAACTAGTTTTGCAAGTTCATCACCCGTAAGTGGAACTTGTGGCAGAGTTATTCCCCTTTGTTTCAGACGTTTGTATACTTCTGTTGCCTTAGGAATCCCCACTCCTATCTCTGCACATATATCAGAGGACAACACCTCTCGAGGCGGCCCGTCTGCGACGATAGAACCTCTGTTCATCAGAATGATTCGTGTCGCATCTCTAGATACAAGGTCTAATCTATGCTCCACGAGAACAATTGTCATTCCTTGCTTATTCAAGTCTGCTAAAAGGCCCAGAATAGTTTCAGCACTCTTAGGGTCTAGATTGGAAGTAGGTTCATCTGCGACGAGAATCTGTGGCTGAAGTGCAAGTGTTGCTGCTATTGCTACCAGTTGTTGTTGCCCACCTGACATCTCATGCGGATGTTTATCTCGGAGATTTTCAAGCCCCATCCTCTCAATAAGCATCTCGACTCGTTCACGAATCTCTTTTGGATTGACCCCAAGATTTTCAGGTCCAAATGCAATTTCTTTCGCAACGTTGAGAGTAACAAGCTGATTAGCGGGATTCTGAAAAACAAGACCTGCAATCGGGGCTAAATCTGCGACTCTGGCATCTCGAGTATCAATACCATCAACGAATACATGGCCTGCAATGTAACCTCTATGAAATTGAGGGACAAGACCATTTATTGCACGACATAATGTGGTCTTACCGCACCCAGAAGGGCCAGAAATGACAATATATTCGCCTTTATTTATTTTAAAGTCAATTTTGCGTAGTGCTAGCGAGTCAGCTCCAAGGTATTTAAAGCTGAAATCATTAAACTCGACCAACACCACGGCAATCACCTCTTGGTTCATCCTAATCTAGGTTCATCTTGATTCTTCTTGATGGCTTCCCTTATCAGCTCAACTGAACGAGCTAGTGCTTTCTTTCTATTCCGTTTTCCATTGGCACCTGCCGCATTTGAATGGCCCCCGCCTTTTCCATCGATCAATTCCCCGATGGGTTCCATTATATCCTTGCCCAAGTTAACACCTGTTTGTTCGGAAAACTCCTGAGTACTTCTTGCACTTATTCGAACAATCTCTTTCGATGGCTTCCCACCAACAACAGCAACGTCTGCACCTAAATCTATCAAACCACGACAAGCACTTGCTTCATATGCACCAATTTTTGCAGTGACAATTATCCAATCATCGATGATATGAACCTCAAGACGCCCAGCGGCTTTTAGTCTAGCAATCCGTTCTGATCTATCAGGTCTGATGACCAATGATCTAATGCATCTGGTGTAGTCTGCACCTGCTTCGATTAGACGGGCTGCAATCTCTAGTGTCCTCTTATCGGCATAGAAGAATCTGCGTGTATCGAATAACATTCCAGTTAGAAGCAAGTTTGCAGAAGGCTCGGATATAGGAATATTGTATTCTTTGTGTAATGCTGTTAGAACCTCACAAGTAGATGAGCGATCACTCAAGACAATTGTGTGGCTAGCAAAAGAACTGATTTCTGGATTTTCTTCATGATGATCAATAACCAGGACCTTCGATGGATCACTTACAAAATCTTCGAATTTTTCACCAAGTTGCAGTTCACTATTTGTATCTAAAACAACTACAAAATCAAACTGTTTGTCAAGTGTTTCCAATATCTCGGTTTCTGGTGCAAGATTCTCTAAAACTTGTTTAGCTAACCTGCTTACATCATCACATGCTAAAGTGAACTTTCCATTTGGATTGATAACACCATATAATTCTGAAAACGCAATCATAGAACAAGCTGCATCTGGATCTGCATTGTGATGGCCTAACACAAGAATATTGTTTTTATCATTCAGCAATTCGAGCAAGTTCAATTATTATCCAACTCCCCCAATTGCTTCTCAAGCCATTCATACCCATGCTGAGTTGCTTTTTCGATTAGTTCTTCCAAATTATCACCAGTGTCATATTTCTGCGTAACATCAATCTCGATAAAAACATCCAGCTGGTCTGATAATTCAAAGATGCATACAACCGTAAGATCTTCCACACTTTTCGCAGGAATCTTGCTCAGGATGAAATTCGAGATTTCTTGTTCGCACTCCTCAACAAGAGAATTAACCTGCTCCTCGTCGAGCTCGGGAAGACCAATCTCAACTACAGGCGTCATCTCACTCACTGAAGTTTCAAGTTTTGTTTTCCGAGCTCAATTTCGATTTCGTTCTTTAGTGCGGTGAGTTTGGTTTCAAATTCTTGGACTTTTCTACTAGTGCTTTCTGAAAACCTCTTTAGCTCTCCTTCACGTTCTTCCAGTTCAACAACGAGTTTCGCTTTATCAACGAGAAACATCACCGACCCTACAGCTTTGTAAGTCGCTCCATCCTCTGAATATTTCTTTAGCTCAGAAAGAGTCATTGAAACCTCGCTTAGTTCTTGTTGAGTCATTAAGTTCTGTGTCTTAAATGCCTCATAAGTTCTCAGCTGCGATTCGTACTTTCTAATCTTATCCTGTAATGCGGGGGGTAATTGTTGAGCCATAATAATATCACCATCACTATTATTGGTCAAATCCAGTGAGCGCCAGTAGATGTTGCCTTAAGGGTTTTGGCCTGTGACAGATTCAATTGCTCTGAGGCTTCCAGATATCCAGGCAAGAAATGAATTCATGGCCGCTCGTAGAGCAGTCAAATCTCCCGCATCGATGGTAACTATAAGTTGTTCATTGGTTTTGGATAAGTGTGTGATTGCTCTATCGGAGGGAACTGATTCTGTTTCAGGTTGTATCGCTGAGAAGATTATATCGATCAATTCAGGATCAAGGTTAATTGACAAAGTAGCTTGAGCTCTGGCAATTCTTTCATCAGTCATTGGATTTTGACCTCAACTGAGTTATTCGTATTCGAGGACCAATCTCTACACGATTAGTTGCAAGATGCCAATTCCAATGAATCTTTCTCCCGGATTCTTGAAGAAGAATAAATGCTTGATTGGAAGTTCCAATGGTCACATCATTAACTGATGAGAGAGTAGCTAATGGAACAGATAGCAAAGACGAGAGGTATTGAGCGAATTTCTCGAGAGGTTCACTGGAATTTGATAATGTGACAACCATCGTGATCTTGTCTATTCTATTCCTGACATCATTTGCTATTTCTCTTCGTAATACTGCACTCTCTAGATGTACTTCATAATGTACTATTCCATCTGGCTGCAGAAACTGAATTTTGCCGGGATTGCCTCTATATGTGCTAATCACAAGGGCTGCGTTTGCATTATCTTGTGATATTTTAGAAATAAGTTCGTTGAGGGACATTCCTCCCCGATTGAATCTATAACTATCAGGAAGTACTGTTGATAAATCACGTGCAAAGGCACGTACTCTGTTAGAAGTTCTTCTTGATGTTGTGATGAGGATAGAGGGCAACTGGATACGCCCTATTTACTCCTCAACATCTGCGAGGGATTCGTCCTCTGCATCTTCAGCCTCAATAACTGGCTGTTCGATGTTAGGGAGAAATTCCAATTCTTCAATGTCATCATCATCTCTGAGTGCCAGAAAGTCACCAGCAACACGTTGAGCAATTGCTCGTTTTGCCGCTTTTCCAGCATCAGTGTATGGAACGTAAGCACCACCAGCAAAAAGAAGACCACATTTATTACAGGTCCAAAGGCCAGCAGCTTCTCTCTTTAGCGCCCTTGTCGCACAGGATGGACATCGATGTGGTTCGTTTCTCTTCTTTTCAATATCCAATACTCTACGACGTAGTTTAGCACCATATCGTGCTCCGAACCGGCCTGTACTTCCAACTTTCTTCGTTCTTGCCATTTTTTGGCCTCCAATTATTTTTCTACTCCAAGTCTAAGAGAGGCGTCTGGGCGCTATTGGAGTCTACCAGTCGCCCTTCGATTTCGCTTATTAGCATTGTGTTGAGTGAGTTTCATTTCAATGCTCCTTATGACTCGAAAAGTGGGGAGAAGTCCCCACATATTGCGAGCTTATTCTAGGTTATTAGCTGCTTCTTTAATCATAGCCATGATATCATGAGATCGATCAATTGAAACATCCATAGCAAGATCAAGGTCTTCAAGTGTGATAGGACCAATCCCTCCACCCTTTTGCATTGCAGTTAAGTTATCATTCTCATCCACTGCGATTGTGAGCCTACAGTTCTGAACCATTTCTTCTTTGAGAACTGGATCAGCAACAAGAGTATTCCCAATCTTTGAGAGTGTGACCTCTACAGCCATGTTTTCTATGGGGATTGATAACAAATTCCCTGTTTTAACTAACTCCTTTTCCTCCAATTTGTATTCAGGAAACTTAGTTGTTGCAAGTGCAGCATTAACAGCAATGGAAGATGCATCTATTAGATTTCCATCATACTCAAGAGGATATACATCTGCAAAGATGGTGTATACGTACTTTCCTTCTTGGATGCACAACTTCTTTACATCAACTGTTTCAGATTCTCGGACACCTCTATCGACAACTCTTGCAAGTTCGATTGCGTCCTCTTTTGGAGGACCTAGCTCAAAGAGCGGTGATGCCATCGGTGACATCTCTGCAGTGACCATTACAAAGCCCTCATCAGGGTTATCCTCGAAAGGAGATCCAACAAGAACCTTGACTCCTGCTACGACGCTTGTATCTCCGAGACGCACAAGTGCAGAGCCTTCAGCTTTAGCTGGTACTACACCTACTTCAATCTCGATTGGTCGAAACTCATCTAATTGACGCCCATCTAATCTCTCACCTTTACTGAGAAGATCTCGAACGTACTCGTAATCAATATGGCTAATTACTTCAGCACTCCAATCTCCCATCTTTAATCATCTCCTGGTATGTCAGCTTCTCCGAGGTCGTGTTCCAAGTCATCCTCGTAGTCATCATCGTCTTCATCATCTTCGCCCTCTTTTCTAGCATATGCTAGTTTCAATGCATCTTTTTGTATCTCGTGAAGATATTTGCAGGAATTGATACCCATCTGGATAGCTTCCATTATTTCTTCGCGAGTGAAAGAACCATCTTGCTGAAGTAGCACGATTTCGTCGGTGCTTGGAATTGTAGCCATCGGAATATCTCCCTGTCCGTACTTGTCTTCCTCATCTCCAAGGTCAACAATAAGATGGCCATCTGCCTTTCCTACTGCTACCGCGGGAACAAGACTCCTCATGGGAATTCCTGCATCAGCAAGTGCAAGTGATGCAGCATTGATAGCTGCGCACCTAGTTCCACCATCTGCCTGAATAACAGTCACAAATACGTCAATAACAGACTTGGGATATTCCTCCAAGAAAATCACTGGGCGTAGTGCATTAGCAATCACCATAGAAATCTCCTTCTCACGTCGAGATGGAGCAGGTCTCTTTCTATCAGGCACAGAAAATGTTGTCATGCGATATGTTACTCGAAGATATGCCTTATCATTCTGCGTCAAGTGTCTTGGGTGTAGTTCTCTTGGACCATAGACAGCTGCTAAAATGTATGTCTTACCCTGTCGGATGGATGCAGAGCCATCGGCCTGTTTGAGAACTCCAACCTTCATTTCAATAGGCCTCATTTCATCAGTTCTTCGGCCATCCACTCTCAAGCCCTCTGGGCTGATGAGAAAGTCCGGTTTTTCTTCTGGACTCATTCTTTACTCACTTCCTTTTTCTTCAGCTTCTTCTTTTTCTTCTGGTTTTATTTCTGTATCATCCGATGCTGTTTCAACTTCAGTAGGTTCAGCCTCAATTTCAGTTGGCTCAGCCTCAGGTGCAACTTCCGGTTTTGATTCTGACTCCTGTTCAGGTTCAGGCTCCGCTTCAGGTTCTGGTTCTACCTCTGGCTCAGTTTCGAGAGATAATTCTGATTCTTCTTCCTCATCCTCATCCTCATCTGGACCTTCTTGAAGTATATCTTCATCCTCTAGAGAATCATCATATTCGTCATCAGGATAGTCATCATCTTCGATGAAACCTTTCAAATTCTTCATCTCTTCTTTCAGCATCTCATGAACTCGATCTGTGAGCTTGGATGTATGCGCTTCAACCTCAATCATCTTGAATGCCTTAATAGCTAGGCGCATTACTTCTGAATCTCGAGAACGAATCCAAATGATTCCGTTCTGTCCAACAACTGTCTGGATTCTCAGGAGGTCTTTAATCATGTTAATCATAGACCCACGTCTACCAATGACTCTTGGAACCTTGGCAGGACTAATGGAAATCAATCTTCCACCCTCAAGCTTTCTCAATCCACGACCTTTCATATGTAAGAAAGGTCCGCTGTTCCTATCAAAAGCTGATACTTCTGCAACAATCACATCTCCAATATCCATGTATCTTGAGATGTCGTCATCATAAGGACGCCTGAGTGCATTGTTAGCATGAAGAGATGCCAAATATGGACCTGAGCCTAAGTCGACTTTCCAGTTATTTCCAGCGACTATTGTTATTTTACCTATTACAAGGTCCCCCTCTCTGGGGATATAGACTCCTTGAAGTGGGACTACTTTTACTGTGTTCCCTCTGAGCTCTGCTAAGCCTACAACAGCGGAGAAAATCTTATCATCTTCGCCATAGGCACCCACAGAGGCTCTATATCTTCCCTCTGCGAGCAATTGCCCGGGGACCACTATTTCTCGTTTTTGAAAGTAAACTGCCAATGTTTTCCCTCATTTTCAGTTCAGTTATACATGTGCGATCATAATTTGTTGACCAGGTACTAACGGACCATATCGAGTCTTATCTGACCCTTTGTCAACTTGTTGAGCTCATCATACAGCTCTTGTCTTTTTGAGGCAGGAATTTCTACAAGACCAGTCCATGAA
>JAEORG010000250.1 GCA_016841005.1 Candidatus Thorarchaeota archaeon
CCCAATAGATTAGTGTACCATTAATATCTCTGAAAACTAGAAATCAAACACTTTACTTGGCTTTAGGTTGAGAAAAGAAGTTGTAGTGGCAATAGACCAAACACTACAAGTATGACACCAATGATATAGAATCTAGGTCGTCTATAGGTTTTAGCTACTGCGAGACATGCTCCACCATTTCCTACAAAAAATGCAAGAACAACGAAAAGCCAGACTAAATCGAGAGACGGCGGTCCATAGATGATGAACCTGAGTGCTAGACCAAGTGCAGAGTAAAGGGTCATATTTCGTACCAAGAAATCTTCAAGCTCATTCATCGATATAATCAGCTCATCTAGACAATGTGTTTCTGCTGTATCATTTGTTATTCTTTTGGTTAGTGAATAAGAAAAGAGAAGGGGATAAACCCCTTCAAATTACTCTCGAACTAAGTAGTAATTCTTGATGCTCTTTTTCATCAAGAATGGTAGAAGAATAATTGCTGCAACAATTATTACGATAGCACCCCAGGTAGTCCACGCAATTAATGTGACCGAAGCCTGTTTTGTGGCGATACCGATTGATGCCCAAATGACAACTAGAGCATATGCGATATCTCTACGTCTATAGAGCATGAGTAATGTAAGGATTAGTGCTACTAGAATGATCAGCGCAGTCCAAATTGCTTGAATATCTAGAGGAATCCCAGGTATTAGAACGTTAAGAGCAGATGCAATGTTTGCAATTGTAGCCAACGAAATCCAACCCAAGTACACACTAAAGTGAAGGTGGATTCCCAACTTCTGCCCCAAAGATACTTCCTTGACTCCAACTCCTAATCGAACATAAGTCCAGAGTAAAATCACAAGAAAGATGGCAATCAATAAAGGCGTAGCAAGGAAAAGCGCAGGTGAACCATATGAGAAATGAAAGAGGTACAACCAGCCAACGTTCACTAATGAGCCTATTACGTAAAGAGGCCCAATCTCTTGAAGATATGCTTCCTCACGCTGATTTGTTCTGATTTGATAAACCATGAAAACTATTGCAAGTGTGTATATGACTGACCAGATGGCAAATACATATCCGGGAGGCGTGAAAAGATTCGGATATGAATCTGACACTTCACCTGTTGTTACTCCACCTACTAATAGTATGTTTACTAATGCGTTTAGTATAATTGTCCCAATAACAGCTATAACGTTTAGCCACTGTAGTAATTTCGCATTCATTTAAAATACTCCTACATGAAAATACGTGCAGACTTCCCTGTCTGCAGAAACGATTTAATAACAATTGTTAATTTATATTTATCGTTTGGGTTCTAAATTAAGGGAAAGGCAGAGAACCTTAGTTTCCTCTTCGATATGTAACAACTGTGGCAACTATTAGAATCCCAGCAATTCCCAGAGCCAAGAAAAGTGGCGTAATTCCACCTAATAATGAATCAGTTGAAATGCCTGATGACCCAGTGTTGGTTGTTCCAGATGTTGAGTCTGTAGTTGTAGATGGAGCATTCCAACCTGCGAGACATGCAACTAACCACCAAAATGCACGTCCTTTCTGTTCACAGCTCGTGTAAGTTGTGTGTGCCGCTTCATCACCAGAGAAGTCATCGTGCTCAACAGGAATGGTGTAGGTTGTAGAATCTGCAGTATATGCAAACGTATTCTGATCTCCACCACTCCAACAGTCAAGATCTGCAAAATCAAAGAGAATCTTGTTGTTTGTTTCACAGTAGTCACGAATCATCTCATTATTCAACCATCTGTTGTATCCATCCCCAGAATCTGCCTGTGCATTACCTGTCATATAGATAAATGTGACATCAGGATTTGCAATTTCCAATGCATTCATTGTATCTAGATAATCCTGTACTTGAGTAGAATCATAGTAGTTTACCTGAGTGCACCAAGACCATAGAGACACCGTGATTGTTGGGTTGTTGTCCAGAGTGTTCTGAGTAATTGAATCTCCCCCATCCTCCCAGTAAAGATCAGGTGTAATATAATCATGAGGGGGATTTCCATCAAGCATGCACAAAGCACCATCATCAGTGGGAAGAACGCCATAGCCAAGAGCGTAGTCATACTTAGAATCAGCAGATTCGATTCTCTCCAGACCCACTGTAATCTGTCCCCCATGACTGGTATGGGCATAATGGATTCGCACATTGGCTTGAGCTGCATCAATCCATTCATCTGGTACAGTGCCCAGATTGATGCAGGAATGGTCAATGATTAGACCTCCTGGCCATTGAGCAAGACTGTTTTCATTTTTCAGAATAGCGGAATTTCCTGAACCATTCGTAGTTGCAAGCAGTAAGAATACTGCGAATGTGATAGATACATACTTGGCGTGCAGCATCTATTTACCTCCTAAACGCGTTTCAATTTTGAATCATAAACCTATGAAAAGTTTTCGCGGATTTAAGAGATATACATGAAAAAAGCATGGGAGTATTTTGTTTGTACACTGTTCTATGACCCGTTTTTTATCTATCATAAAACCCAGAATTTGAATCGAAAGCCATTCTCTCTCTGCCCTCTTTTTGATGAAGTTTGTCTTGACCCTTTTATCAATTCAAGTAATTCCTCTTTATCAAAATCCATCCGTAAAGTCCCATTGCTCCCTTCAATTTCTAGGACGATGTCTTCAACCATTTGAATAGAAAGAATATCACCAAGATATCCTTCAATGAGAAATACCTCTTTTGGGTCTACAGACATCTGGAAGTTTGTGATTGCACTCCGTTCTCGTATTTCAAGAGAGAACGAATGTTTCTTTCGATAACTATGCATTTTTTTCACGTATTGAAACTGAACCCAAACTACCAAATACTCTCGTAAAGACGAATTATGAGATTTCATAATCGAGTATGAATAATATTCGCGGTGGAACAAGTGGAGCATCTCTCAGAATTACTCTTTGAACTATCGAACCAGGATAGGCTACAAATCCTTCTTGAATTACAAGAAGAACAGATGAAATTAACACAGATTTCTAAGAAGTTGGATTTGACCGCTCAAGAAACCTCAAGACACCTTAACCGAATGAATAAGGCGAGTTTAGTTGAGAAAAAATCAAACGGAGCATATGATTTAACAGAATTCGGTAAGCAGATTCTACATTTACTCCCAGGATTCAATTTCATTCTCAAAAATAGAGAGTATTTTCTTACTCATACTACATCTCACATTCCACAAAGTTTTGTAAAAAGAATTGGGCAACTTGATGGTAGCGAATATTGCGATAATGCAATCCTCCTATTTCAGATGGTTGAAACATTGATTACCAAAGCGAATGAGTATATCTGGATTCTCTCAGATCAGGCTTTGGCAAGTTCTCTTCCACTTTTAATGGCAGCATTGGAAAGAGGAGTTTCCTTCCGGACTATTCTACCTAAATCTCTTGGTCCACCAAGAGTTCCGGATGAAATGATTCCAGATTTTGGAGAGTTCAGACAGGGACCTATGGAAAATAAGCACCTTGATACAGTTGAAACTGTAATTATTTTATCAGAGAAAGAGGCCATCTTTGCTCTACCAACAACTGAAATGAAGATAGACTACCTTGGTTTCCATACTCAAAATCGTAGTGGACACCAATTGTGTTATGATTTGTTTATGCATTATTGGGAAAATAGTGAACCAACTTAAGCAGAATATTACCATCTAGTTCATATTTGTCACGATGAGTATTGACGTTTCAAATTATATCTGCACATCATGTCTTGTTTGAACATCACCGCTGATAGATGAAAGATGGCCATTATGATGATTCAGGTGAACGAACAGGTTTGAGAATATTTCAAGAACAGTCATCCCTCTGAAAAATTTCGGAATATCTTCTCCATCTATTACACGTTCAAACTCAGCAGACTCACAATTATCAACCCAATCAAGGAAGGCAGATTCACATTCGTCATAGTAATTATTCATTTCATCCAAGGATGCACCGGACCAATCACCAGTGGTGCCCGGAAGATGTGCTTTGAATAAATCTGGATTGATAGGAGGTTTCTTCTGTAATAGAATGTTAAGACTGAAATCATAGACTGCCGCTTGATGAGCTATGAGCCAACCAATAGATGACATTCCAGTCGAAGGTCTGAAAGACAAATCAGTCTGCCCTGATTCGAAAATATCCTTCAAAGCTCGTTCTCTCCACTGACGAGTTGTCTTCGCCAATTGTTTTATCAGCTCTTTCTCACCCATCTACTTCACCTATCTCAATCTATATTTTAGGATAGGAGATTTCGATTTTAAGTATGTGCAACTGAGAATAGTGACAAAGAATAAAACGCAGTGTCCGTTTCTCATCGTCAGTAGCAAACTAGGATATTCATGTCATGTTGAAAGAAATCTTTGTGATTGAAGAGGGAATCCTACAGTTCCATTATAGTACAGATAAAAGTCAGGATGATAGTGACAATGCAGTCCTATCCTCCGGTCTATTGACAGCAATTCGAGATTTTAGCCAACATGCAAGGTCTGATGTCCTTGATTCATTCTCTACTGAAACTGAATATTTCTTGTTTACAGCATTCCCGACTAGTCGAAGAATCATTGTCGGAGTCTTTGATAGAAGAGCCCCAAGACAAGTCGCAAAAGACTTTCTTCAGCGTATGGTCGAGATTGTTAAGGCGGCTGATCTTCCCTCAGGAACAGGAGAAATGCCATCTAAAGAGAAAAAATTAGAACTCAGACAGAAGATTGAGAGGGTTTCGACACAGCTCTTTGGAAGAGATGCTCTCGCTCAATATATTCAAGAAATCCTTGATGGACATACAGATATTCCATTAGCATTTCTTGTTGATTCTTACGATAAAACCCTCCTTGCCCATTTTGCTCGTCCCAGTCCATTATTTAAAGAGAAACAGGTACAAGAGTTTCTACTTCTGCATTCCACCCTACTCTCGTCACTACCAAAACTTGGACTTGATGGAGAGTATGAGTCCTTCCTAATCGAATCTTCAGATTATGTTGTATCAGGTTGTAGAGGAGGACGTTTACTCAGTATTGCAAGTGGAGCCATGAGGACACCAGCAGAAAATGTAGAGTCAGTATCATATCAGATGTGTTTTGATTTAGAAGCAGAAAGCCCAGACTATAGCTCAGAAAATGCACAGATTCTTTCAAAAACACAGATTCTAAAAAACGGAACTGAAAGACTTGAAGAAGGACTGCCATTGCCTCCATCAAGTCGAATTTTCGTATCTACGCTTGTGAACAATATTGACAATTTCTTTGGTGCTATTAATCGTCGTAAGTTCACGAAATTTGAGGTTCGGGCAGGAAAAGACCCAGTAAAAGCTCTCCGTTTAGAAAAAAACGAATCGCGGTCTGAAATAACTGTGATTCTTGCTCATTTCTGATAAGAATTTTCAATCAATGGGATTTTTATTGGTACTGACACATCATAGATTCTAACGACTTTGTGGAGCACTAATAATGTCATCTGAAGCTTCAGAGCTGGATGCTGTCTTTCTATACATGGGAATTCTTGATGCATATGAAGCTGTAGGTACTGAGTTGATAGGTTCAAATGTACTAGATGAGCATGTGCTTCCTAGAATGGTGTACTATGTAAAAGAATTTTTACCAGAGATTTTCTCAGACAGGGGAGATAGTGAAGAATTAGTCGCTGAGTTAAGAACATTCATTGTGGATTTTACTTCTCGCGTGCATGCTGCACAGGATGGGGGGTCAGGTAGTAATTTTACTATGGAGGAGATTTGGAAACTTAGAGCGGCAATATTCGGTTATGAGAGTGTCTTCATTGACATTCTAGGTGAGGCTGCAATAAGAGAATATGTCTTTATCCGTATATCTGATATCTTATCATCATACCTTCCCTCTAATCTCTTGGACCCTTCCATTCCATTGGATGATAAATTACAAGCATACGCTGAGTACATCAAGAGTCATGGGTTTGTGGATTATTCACGTGTGAAGGTGGGGAAAGACCACATAACTGTTGCAGCAAACAAATGTGCCTTTTCCAAAATCCACGATTCAGATGCATACAATAATTTGAATGTGCGATTCTGTCCTTGGGGGATGATTGCATCCGCAATAATTGCTGGACATGAAGGAAAGGAATCTTTGCTAAAGTCGAGTACGTTTACAACAAGAGGAAGTGTGAGTGAGATTCAGACAAAATAGGAGATAGAAGAATGCAACTAGGATTGACGCCAGAGCTCTATGAAACATTTGCATTGGTAATTATGATTGTTGAAACAATCATTGTAGTAGCCATGATGATAGGATGGTTATTCGGATCCAGAAGAATGTTCATCAAATTACATCATCGGGTTGTATATCCTGCTATATTGATTCATGCGATAACAGTTGGTGCTTGGATGATTCCAATAGCCTTTGAAAGACTTCCGTTAATGTTGGCCAATCCGATGGAGAATTGGTATCAAATCTCTCACGATACTATAGGAATCATTGCAATAACATTGGGACTGATCATGGGTTTGATGTTCGGACCAAGGAAGGAAATGCCAATCAAGCTTCTAAAGAAGACGCGTCCAGTGATGCTTTTGACAGTCGTCTTATGGGTTACTGCATTCATATTAGGCCTCTACTGGTATTTCTTAGGACATGTATGGGTTTAACAACCACCAGTAGTACATGTTTTTCACTACGAAAACTGTATAATGGGACCTTTCGAAGTAAGAGTTGGTGAAGAAACTGTCAACACCACAGACCTTGGGGCAACTATCAGAGAAGGAACTTAGAGAAATCCGTAGATTGAAGGCGGTCAGAGAGGCGTTAGACGAACTTAAACGGAAGGGGATTGATGCAGATATCATAATATGCCCCGTCTGTAAGAGCGCTCGATTGGTACAGTTAACATCGTTTATGGATTTAGGATACATTGGTAGTTTCCAACCTGCATACTATTGTTTGGACTGTGGGTGGTTTGGAAGATTCAATATCACAATGTCGAACAGAGATCTGGAGAAAGCAATTCTCAAAGATATGTCAGATGCCTATCCTGAACTTCTCGATGAAGAAGAACATGATGACGAAATCTATGACATCGATTAGGTAGATTCTGGATCTACGCGAACCACTTCGAATATAACAGGATTAAATCCATCAGGACAGGCATGAGTTGCAACGCACTGTTTTTCACCTAGCCAAGGTAATCTTGCGTTATACATCATAGCGTAGATTTTGGGAATCATCGAATACATTGCACTCATACAGATCCTTCCTTTAACTTCATCACCTGTGAAGATAATCTCATCTCCAACTTTGTGACCCGCGGCGCATGTCCCTTCTTGTTTTACAACACGACACATAATCTGCCAAGGTTCATCTCGAATACATGAAGAACTCATTTTTTATCGAAGACATTGATACTATCTCTTTTGTTATGTATTTTATCAATCTTCATTGTCTTCATCAAAGGGTGAAAAATCGCATGAGTCTTGTTGAGTCATGTCCATACGCCTGAGTTCAGAGGGATTGAAAAGATCCCCATCAGGAGGCATCTCTCCAGCCCTATCAAGACTAAACTTCACTGATATTGGTCCAAATCCTTCGAGTACCATTGTAGAGATAGCTACAACTCCAAGAATTAAAATTCCCATTTCAATGGCAGGACCTCCAATGGATGTGAACTGCTCTTCTACAATAAAAGATAGCCCCAAAGCTACTCCTGCTTGGCAGAAAAGACAGGTCCCAAGATACTTTTGAATGGATTCAGATTCACCTACTATTGCTGCACCTAATCTCGTTCCAAGATATTTCGCAATTGTACGGCCTGATAGATACACTATTGCCACGATGACGACAGTTACTATGACATTCTCAAGCGTGAGGAGATGTGCCATTCTAGCTCCAACCATAACAAAGAAAATCATAATGACAGGTGCCATTATGCGTTGAAGCAAGTGTGGTACAGGTTCGGATTCATCAGGGATATTTCTTCCCACAAAAAAGCCAAACACCATTGCTGCAAAAATATCACTGAATCCTAAGAGGTCAACAAGACCGATTAAGAGAATCACCATTCCTAGCTCAAGTTCCAGCAATTTTCCACGGTCATTTTCCTGCTCTACTACTTTGAGGAAAAGAAAAGCAAATACACTTCCCACAATCGCCGATCCAACAATCTGGAGTATAGGATAAAGGAGCATAAGGATAAATGATGTAGCAATTGGATTATAGAACCAAATCGCATAGGCTAATGCAAAGTTAGTCAGTACTACTGCTACAATATCATCCCCAGCTAAGACAAACATTAACGAAGAAGTAAGCGGTCCTTCACATTCACATTCCCACACAACATCTGCAGTAGCTGCAGGTGCAGTTGCACTTGCCAAGGCTCCAAAAAGAATTGCGATATGTAATTGTTGTAAGAGAAGATATGTGAGAAAGGTGACCAAGAGAAAGGCAGCAGATGCTTCGATCACGACAATTCCAAGAAGACGCTTGATTCTTCCTTGGAGTCGTTCACTCTGTAGCTCGTGTCCGATATTATATCCAATAAGTCCTAATGCAAGGGAAACAATAAAACTGAGTGCATGAACAAGGTCATCAGTCAATACACCAACAAGTCCAAGAAGAACTCCGGTGAGCATGAATCCAAGTGTCTGAGGAATTCCAGCCTTTTTCAAAATGGCTGCTCCGATAAAAGCTAATACTATCGCGGCACCGATTACAAACAGAATATCATCCAGAAGAAATTCTTGCACGTGAAGGCTTCACTCCAAATTTACTTAGTAACAATTAGTGTTTATGAAATTTAGCCACCTTTAAGTTGTTACTATAGAACACTCAATGTTAAAATAGAAAAATGCCTATTTTAAGAAAGCATTGTTTGCCTAAAGTAATCGCATAGGTCTTGAAGAAAGCACTCTGAGCAGTGCGGTGTTCGTGCCAGACAGACCTCTCGACCGTGTTTTATTAGATTGTGATTCATTGAATAGATACAATCATTCGAGACAATCTCCTCGAGAAGCACTTGCGCCTTCTCGCGAGATGTTTCAGGTGGAATTAGACCTATTCTCTTTGATAATCTCCAAACATGTGTATCTACAGGTAGAGTAGCCATTCCAAAACAAAACAGGAGGACGATAGCTGCTGTTTTTGGTCCAACTCCATGAAGAGAAGTCAACCAGTCAGTTGCATCCTTTACGGACATATGTTCCAAGTGAGATAAATCGAGCTTACCAACCCGTTCAAGGATTTCAGAGAGCGTGGCTTTGATTCTCTGTGCCTTCACACGAAAGAATCCTGAGGACCTAATTGCCTGTCCCAAGTCTTCTTCGGATACCTTCAGGACCTCTTCCCAAGTTGGATAAGCAGCTTTGAGACTAGCATATGCACGAAGCATGTTCGTGTCGTTTGTATTTTGACTAAGTATTGTTAGAACTAATTCGTCAATTGGTTTAAGATTTCTCTGAACTATAATGGTTCCATAGTTTTCGATCAATCTCTTGCATACTTCTGCAGTCTTTTTCCTAAGTGTCGACAAGTGCTCTTCTCCGATATTCTACTATTGCAACGACCACTCCGGTAATTTTTAGTTCTTCTATGCGACCAGAAAACCGAGTCACAATGAAGGTATTAGTTATCTACGAGAGCACTAGAGGTCGCACAAAAGCAATGGCCGATGCTATCTGTGAAGGTGTGAAGGGAACGGGGAAGGACTGTGAGGTCCTTGATGCTAAGGACTTCAATGGTGTCGGTGATGCTTGCGGATTTGCAGTCGGTAGCTCAACAAGGATGAAAAGACCATTACCAAAAGTCAGACAAGTTTTAGCTGAATTGAATACATTAGATGGACTCCCAGTAATAGCGTATGGTTCATATGGATGGAGTGGTGAGGCGCCTGGTGAAATAGCAGATCTTCTACAGGAAAAGGGTGGGAAGCTAGTTGGAGAACCACTTAGGGTAAAGGATTATCCCAGTGAGGAAATGATTGAGAAGTGCAAAGAGCTAGGAGCAGCTTTGGCAGATTCCTGTTCATAAGTTTGATTCGGACTATTAGTCGCTTACGTAACTCTTATCATAGACCTTAATCGAGAATCGGACGGGCTAGACAATGGGGTACATGCGAAGATTAACTGGATATCCACTAAAACACAAGAAGCTATTCTTTGGTTTCATGGCGATGGCTGGAGTCGGACAATTATTCAATATCATGTCACCGCTTGTTATGGTAGATATCATCGACAACGTCATTTATGGAGCTCAATACGATCTTCTTATCCCACAGGTATTACTCTATTTTCTACTAGCTGTAGGATACATGTTCTTTGACATCATGGGAAGATATGGCGCGGCTATATTAGCTCAGAAAGTAATCTATGACATCAGAAAGCATCTCTATTACGCCCTAATGCAGAAGGATTTGGAATTCTATGACAAGGAGGAAACTGGTCAGATTCTTGCACGAGTCACGACTGATGTCACTCAGCTCCGTGAGTTCTTGTATTGGGGTTATAGAATCATCTTCATCGGCATCACAATGACTTTTGGCGTCTACACTGCGATGTATATTCTTAGTCCAACTCTTACAATGTATATGCTCCTTGTCATCCCAATCATGATCTTCTTCATCTACAGCTTCGCACGCAAGGTTCGTCCAGTGTTCTATAAGGCCCGAAACCAGTATGGTGATCTTAGCTCGGTCCTTGCTGAGAATATTGTTGGCATGAAGGTAATCAAGTCATATGCAGCAGGAAACAGAGAAACAAAACGTGTAGAAGAAGAAAATCGAAAATTCACCGATACTCGAATAGAAGCCTTCAGACTTTTTGCATTCTACAGACCACTGTTACCGACATTGTTTGGATTGGTAACTGGAGTCCTAATCTATATCGGTGGACAGTCATATATTCTTGGAGACCTCTCATACGGAGTCTTCGTTGGATTTGTTACACTTCTTGGAATGCTCATGCTTCCAGCCCGTTTCTTATCTTGGTCAGTGGGAATGTACCAGAGAGCGTCAGCATCCGCTGAAAGAGCCTTCTACATACTAGATACAAAGGACGAAGTAAATGATCCCGATACACCTGTTCTGCAAGATATTGAAGGAAAGGTTACCTTTGATCACATCTACTTTGGTTATCGTGGTGGTGATTACATTCTAAAAGATGTTACAATGGAAGTAAAGCCAGGGCAGATTGTGGCGCTATTAGGAGGAACTGGCTCAGGAAAGACAAGCTTGGTCAATCTAATTCCAAGATTCTATGATGCACGACTGGAAGGTATTGTCGAATACAATGGTTATGTTTATCCTGTCGATGAAAAAGGAAAAGTGACTATCGAAGAAACTGAATATACAGTTGAAAATGGAAAGGTCATCATTGGTGAAGAAGAATATTCGGTGCAGACTCCTGGAAAAGTCTACATAGATGATATTGACATCAGGTATTTCAAAATTGCAAAGCTGAGAGGAACTATTGGAATGGTACACCAAGATCCATTTCTCTTTTCTGCTAGCGTGAAGGATAATATTGCATTTGCGAAGCCTGATGCTGAAATGGAAGAGATTGTTGCGGCTGCTAAAGCGGCAAATATCCATAGTTTCATTGAAACGCTCGAAGAGGGGTATGATTCTATTGTCGGAGAGAGAGGAGTAACTCTTAGCGGAGGTCAAAAACAAAGAATCGCTATAGCTCGTGCACTGTTAGCGAATCCAAGGATACTCATCCTCGATGACTCAACCAGTTCGGTTGATGCAAAAACAGAGAGATTGATACAACAAGCTCTAGAAACTCTCATGAAAGGAAGAACCACATTCATCATTACTCATAGACTGAGTTCGATTAGATCTGCAGACCTTATTGTTATGATGGAAAAAGGTCGAATCATGGAAATGGGATCACACCAAGAACTAAGAAATCGTGGAGGGTTGTACGCAGGAATTTATGAGACCCTAGAAGAAATGGAGTTGGCTGCTCTTACACCATCAGGAGGTGTCGCCGATGAGTAGCGGACTCAATCAACAAGACGATCCCGATGCTCGAACATATGAGTTCACTGACAATCAGCTCCTGGGTCGAATGGTCAGATACCTTCTTGGTTATAGAAAGCTATTTGCCGCTGTAACACTCTTGGTAGCTCTTGGCATAACCCTCGAAGTAACACTTCCCTTTGTCCTTCGTCAGGCAATAGATGTCGATTTTCCAAGTGGAAACTTACAAGCATTGGGAATCACTGCGCTTCTCTATGTTATCCTCTACATTATTCAATGGTTTTCAAACTATGGAACAGAATATCTCACAACGTCGATGGGACAGAATGCGATATATGATATCAGACAAAGTCTCTATTCACGTTTACAGGTCTTATCTCAAGACTTCTATGACAAGTCAGCCTCAGGGCGTATTATTAGCAGAATTACTAGTGATATTGACAGAATGAGTGAGCTAATGAGTGGGGGACTTATCAGCACATTGGCCCAGGTGTTCATAGTCGTAGCAATTGGAGCAGTGATTTTCACAGTTGATTTTCAACTGGCAGTGGTTTCATTGTTGATAGTCCCATTACTTCTTACAGCGACCATTATCTTTCGCAGAAGGCTTCGACGAGCTTATCGGAGCACACGAAAGACCATATCGAGCGTAACTGCTAATCTAGCAGAGAGCATTTCCGGGGCGAAAGTAACTAAGAGTTTCGCTCGCGAGAGAATCAATATTGAAAATTTTGATGAGGTAAACAGAGCAGATTATGAATCAAATGTAGATGCGGGTAAATCACAAGCGATGTTCTTCCCAAGCATTCGTCTTATTGGAACTTTAGGAGTTGTGCTTATTCTATGGATTGGTGGACTTCGGCTTATCGAAGGAACAATCAGTCTAGGAACTGTTGTCCTTTTCATTCAATTCAGTGGAAGATTCTTCAGACCCATTCTCATTATTGCGGATTTCTACACATCAGTTCAAAGCGCTTTTGCTGGGGCAGAGCGAGTATTTACTATCATGGATACAGAACCCAGTATCCAAGACAGTCCAGGTGCAGTTGAGATGTCAGTGGTTTCAGGTAGAATTCGGTATGACCACGTTCACTTCGGATATCTCGAAAATGTACCTGTGCTTGTGGATTTTGATTTAGACATCAAACAAGGTGAAACCATAGCACTTGTTGGCGATACAGGAGCTGGAAAAACTACAGTAGTGAGCCTTCTAAAGCGATTTTATGAGATTGATGAGGGAGCCATCACGATTGATGGTATTGACATTAGAGATGTTACTCAGGAGTCGCTTCGTGCACAAATCGGACTTGTGCTTCAAGACCCGTTTCTTTTCATGGGTTCTGTGAAAGAAAATATCAGATATGGTAAACCAGATGCCTCAGATGATGAGATTTTCCATGCTACAGAAGCTATAGATGCAAGAAGAATATTCGAGAACTTGGAAAACGGGTTCGACACCGATGTTGGAGAACGTGGAGGTAGGCTCTCAGAAGGTGAGCGTCAACTAGTAAGCTTCGCAAGGGCCCTTTTAGCGAATCCAAGAATCCTTGTACTTGATGAGGCAACAAGCTCCATCGACATCTATACAGAGCATGCCATACAGAAAGGAATGAAGGCACTTCTCTCGGGGCGAACCTCTATTGTCGTTGCGCATAGACTTTCAACTATCGTCAATGCAGATCGCATCATTGTGCTTGAAAATGGGAATATTGTCGAGTCAGGTAAGCACCATGAACTCATGGCAAAGAAAGGTAAATACTTCTCTCTCTACGAGTTACAAATCCGTCCTCAAGCTATGCAGAGATCAACTGTATAGAAAAAGGAAAGGGTGGTCCCCGTTCAAAGGAACGAGGACTTAATCAGTAATAGTTGATTGTTTTAGTCTTCACTGCGCACCTCGTCCCCAATAAGATGCGCAGTGTTTGTTACCAATCGTCGCAGTAAGACCCTCTTCAAGGAGTACTCCTTCAGCTGTTACACTACTGAACCGCAGGTATTATGAATGTGTCAATGAGCAGACTATCAACAGGGCCAGACCATACCAAATCATTTGGATCATTGGCGGTGAAGACCACCACAATATCATATTCTGGAATTACAATTATCCGGTTTGTGTTTGCTCCGAATGCTTGGTAATACTTGCCAGGAGTGACCCACCATAAATATCCATAGTGAATTGGAAATACTCCAAACAATAGTCTGTCTATTAGAGCGCTCGTTGACGTTTCAGCCCATTCCTGTGATACAACTTGTCTACCATGCCACTTTCCCTGATTCAAAAGCAACAGCCCAATTCGCGCCATCGCTCTATGTGTCATGAAAAGCCCGAAACCCCCGTGATACTTAATGGCAAAATCTCCTGTTCCCCATGCTGAAGGCCCATACATCCAATCCCATTCACTGTCGCGGATTTTTAGGGGTTTGAATAAATAGGTTCTAGCAAATTGGTTCAGAGCCATCCCAGTCTTATTTGCGATAAGCACAGACAGCATTTCCGCATTTCCACTTGAGTATGTCCAAGCGGAAGGATCATCTGTTCCTGGTAGATAATCCATTGGTTTCGTTAGATAGTAGTCGAGACTAAAACCATCAATAGTCCAATCCAATTGAGTTTGCGGATCAAACTCATTCCAATTAATACCAACGTTTTGCAGAAGTAAATTCTCCACGGTTATGTCTTTTTTAGCATCACCATACACAAGGTCACCATATTTAGCAGAATCCCACATCTCAGGGAAAACATCGAAAAATTTAGTGTTTAAGTCGAAAAATCCCTTTTCAATAGCTAGCCCTGTAAGCAAAGATATGACAGATTTTGTGACGCTCCAAACGTGATGTAGTCTGCCATCTCTAAGTTGCCAAACCGGATCAGCGTCAGGCCAATAGTAACTTTTCTCATCCAACCGTACGGAGTTATAGAGGTATTCCTCATTAATTATGTAACCATTACGAATAATCAACACACTTTGAATGTTTATCTGGTTTGCCTCAATAAAACCGTACATTTCCTCTATCTTACTTGAATCCATACCCTGTGCTTCAGGGGTTGTTCCCCTCCATCTATCCCAACTTGGCCAATTCTGTGGATTAGAAATGGCAAGTGCTTGAGAGGGTAGAAGTCCGATGAAGATGAATACGGAAAAAGAAAGTCCTAATATGACTAGTTTCGTTTTATTCTTCATAAAAACAAACACCCCTCTAACCTTTGCAATATCTTTTTGATAAAGGACTATGGCGTCGGGGGTATAGTACAGTAATGGATATAGTGTGTGATGAAAGAGAGGGCTCAGTTGTATGAGATTCGGCCTCAATCTGTTGTGTCACTTAGACTCAATTGCTCCTACAACACCGTATAAACAAAGAGAGGGTGGTCCCCATTCGATTGAACAGGGACAGTAACAATTAATGATTGAATCGTAAGAATTCAATCGTCCCAGTCAAATTCATCGACATTATCCCAAGTACCGTATTTCGAGTATCTTGGCCTATGATATCTGTGTGTATCATCAATACTACGGAGGTCTCTTCCAATGTGACGCGTTGCTTGCGAGATGCCCCGCATTGCAGATGATACAGCCCTTCCTATGGTAGGTCCAAGGTTTTTGAGTTCCTCAAGCCCTTGAAGACCATCTTCGTCAATGACAATTGTCCTCTTTCCTCCACCACCGATCGCGATTCGATCTTTTGTGACGGATACCATCTTATCATCATTGAGCACGAATACTCTTTTCCCGTAGGTGAAGACTGTATTATCATGGCTAGCCACTAGTACAATCTTGGTGTCGTGCTTGTCATCTCCGATTAAAATCCCGCCATCACCACGGATGTCGATCTTGTCCTTGTGGGTCTTACTATTGAAATCAAGTTTCTCTTCAGCAGCATTCCGAAAAGCAAAGTTACTAGGATATCCATAGTTGTCTAAATCACTATCAGCGGCTTCCTCAGATACTCTCTCGAATTCGTGTGCTCCTAAATAGAGCTGGATTCCATCAAGTTCTCCGGATATGGCTTCACCATAGGCGCCACTCTCGGTTTCAACAATTGCGTCAATTGCAAACTTTGCTGAACCATGAAACGCAACACCTACATTATCCTCACCTTGCTTCACAAATGCCCAGAGTGTTTCAGGTCTGATGGTCACAAGGGCTTTCTCTGAGTCAATCAATTTGAACTCTTCACGAGTCTTCTTTATCCTATCGTCAACTACCAGTTTCATTCGATGTCCTCCTCATCGTCTTCAATTTGAATTGAAACATCACCATTCCTGAGGTCTGTATCATCCTGCAGGTTTTTCTCTAGCTTCTTCTCCTTCACATCGGAGAGAATTCGTTCTTCTTCAAGTCTACTTGTGAGCCACTGTGCCAGACGATAGGCCAAACGACCCTCAACTGATACATAGTAAGTTCCTCGCACTTCGCCCTTGATTACATAACCTGCTTCAACTAGCGGGGATAGGTGATGAGTAAGAGAACTGCCAGTCTTACCTGTGAATTGCTCAAGCTCGTTGAACGACTTGCCCCCTTCTTTCAGAAAGTGCAGAATCTTAAGCCGTTCCTCACTTCCAAGTGGACCAATGACATGAGCGATTCTTTCTGGTGGGATGTTCTCATATTCCTTGGACTTCCTCTTTCTTTTGGCCCTGCTGCGTCTACTACCTGTACTTACTCGGAGATGAGGAATTTTGATGTCACCGACAGCTTTCAATCCAAGTTCAATCTGTTCTCCAAGACCTTCCATCATGTCTTCGAGATCATCAGTCAAAGATGAGAAATCTATTACAGTAGCACGTCTAGGTGCTTTTGGAGGCCTAGGTGCTCGTGGTGCTCTGGGAGCTCTTGGGGCTCTAGGTGCCCTTGGAACTGATGTAGCATGAAGGCGTCTACCTCTACGGAGACGTTCTTCTTTATCACGTCTTACATCCTCCACTTCTCGTCTGAGTTCTTCTTTCATGCGGCGAATCTCTGCTAGTTCGCGACGCATCTCAGCTACGCCTTCAATTTCATCGCTGAGTCCTCGTAGATGATCTGCTGCTTCCTTGCCTTCAAGTGCTGCTTCTTTAGCGTCTTCAATACGATCGCGAATATCGTCTTCTTTGTCCAAAATCTCGTCTTCGCGGTCTATCAGTTCATCTTCTTTATCTATTAGCTCGTCTTCAATATTCTCGAGCTCTTCTAGTTCGGATTCATATTCGTCCTCGTCATCGGAGTCGTCATCATCCCAATCGAAATCGTCCATGTCATCGTACATTATCTGTAACACTAACTGTAATAATGTACAGTATTAATATAAGTATTTTGTTCGGTGTAATTTAATACACGATGCACGATATTCATCGAGGTATATAATGACACCCTCCGTCTCCGATGTTCTCAAAGACTTCTCATATCACTGCATATGCATTATACTAAGAGATATTGGTGCATCGTGGAAATGGGGATTCCGCTTTATTCATAAGATACCAATAGTCACCACAATCAAGAACAATTAATATTCGTATAGTGACTCAAAATGACACCATAGACATTGCTAATTAATTTGCCACGATACCGAAGGTATAATCAAAATGGATAATAAAACCAGTACAATCAAACTAAACATCATATGTCCTGATTCGAGCTGTGCGACAAAAAAAGAGATTACTGTTCCTGCTGAAAATCTAAAACATTCAGAAACAGGTATTATCACAATTTCAATTTCGAAAGGACTTGTTTGTAATCATAGTTTCCAGGTGTTTGTGGATTTACAAGGGAGAGTTCGAGGGTATAAGAAACCTGACTTCGAGCTATCCTTCTCTCCTACACAAGATTATACTGAAGAGAAGACTGATACAAAAGGTAGTACACCAGAGAGAATCCTACAAGGACTACGAGTAATTCTTGGAGAGGAAATTTTCTACAAAATTATCCGTTCAACGTTGTGCAAATTTCCAATCTACCTCATTACTGATATCCCATCAATTCAGGAAATGCTTGATGGTTTCAAAATTATCTTGAAAAAGTATAACGATGATTTCACAATTTGCACACTGCAAGAGTACAACCTTGAGTATCGTCCACAACTAGCCGCCTCAAAAGTTGATAATTCCCTTGTAGTTGCAGTCGACCAACGAATCATATTTAATCAGTCATTTGATAGCAGGTATAATCCCAAGAAATTCAGTCTAGAAAAATCAATGTTAGAGTTAATCAACCTAAATCAAACGAACGAAATAACTATTCAGCATCTACAAGATCTCTTTGATAATGTGTTAGACACATCTAACAGAATCAAAATCGATATGCAACACGAAAAGATTGATACAAAGAAAGACCTGAAATCAAGAGTTACAAAAATAATCAATAAGAAACTGACACTAGACAATGAAACTGTTGAGAACATCGTCACTAACCGCTATGCATTTGATGTTGATGAATACTTCAAGGAAAGATCGAGAGCGTCCGAATGGGGCAAAGGAATACTTGACCTTGCAGGCTAAGGAAATTATGGAATCTCAAACATTTGACAGAGCATATCGACAAGTTCGTCGAAATTCTCACCTGTTTTCGAACTCACCATTACAGATCGAATACTAAGTTTATCAGCTTGTTCCTGCAAATCTTCCTTAGTAACAACGCAAGGATGATCAATCTTGGTTCCGACGAGTATTTTTCTGCTGTCTGGAATTCGAGATAACATTGGTAACCACTCAGACACAGCAAGCAGAGAATGAAATGATGTACAATCGATTATAATCAGAGCAGCATTGGCTCCAGTCACCAGTGCTCCTTGAAAGAATCTAAACTGTGTTTGTCCACCTAAATCAAAACATGAAACTGTTATTGCATTGGTGCCATCCGGAACAACAGTCCAAGATTCGACGTCAAAGCCCACAGTCATTTTGTGACTTATGAACGACCCAGTGACAAGTCTGGATATCAGAGTAGTTTTTCCAGCCCCGCCAGCTCCTACGACCGCAAGCTTGACAATGTTAGGTCGAGTAGTCATATCCTCGTATCTCTCCATCTTTGCAGTTCAGGTATTCATTCGTTTTTCATTCCTAGCACAAAGAAGATGATGAGAAGCTGGAAGAATCAAGTTTCTTCCAGCGTTCTTACATACATTGATTGTACTTGTTCAGTCATTTTATTTTATATAATCCAATAAGGAAGAACACGAAACTTACGACAGCAAGTCCCTCGTAGATCTCGTTTACCTTATTACCCAATATTGGAATCAAGGCAAAACCGGTCTTACTTAGAACTCCAGCAATCCCACCATAGATTCCAGATATTGCTAGTGCTAGAAATGCGGCGAAGAAGAACTTTGCAAGCACATTCTCAGTTTCTCTGTATTTTCTGAGTGTGAAATATGATAAAATCAAATAGACAATACCATAACCAAACTCAATCAAATACTCGACTAGGTGTGGAATATCAAGCTGAAGTAGCATTAGTATCGACCTCCGGAGTAGTTTTTCTTCCAATTCCTTGTAATCCATAAAAGAAAAGGAATCCTGCTAGAAATTGCACACCTTCAACCATAGCCTCGAGGTACTCCTCCTCAATCCCAATTATGACTGCTTGTGGAAGGATTGTTAGCTTCATTAGTATTGATGCGAAAATCACAAAGAAAGCCAGCCCAATGAGTAAGAGGGTTCGACTTTTCACTCGAGAATAGGAAAATAGTGTGTATATGCCTAAGAACAAGAATCCCAAAGCGGCAACTACTTGAAGTCCAAGTATGACTATGGGATCCGTCCAAACCACAGATATCATGCAGGGAAAAGAGAAAATAACACTATTAATTGTTGTTTGAATTTCCTATATTCATTTTGTAACTTAGAGATTGGAGTGTTCGTGCGAATATTTACATTTTTTAAGCATTGAATATGAAAGAGTTTTCAATTTGAGAATAGTCGAATGCACAGTCTAACATTTCGGCTGAACAATGGCAGTGAGAGTTTAAGTAGACACTCGAAAATGTCAATCTGAAGGGTATGAGTATACTTGACGAATATGTGAATGAATGGGATCAAAATAGAATAATACTCAGAGTGATTGCTATCGATTTCATCATTCTCATCACATTCTTGATTACGACAATCGTCTTATACTATCGCAACGACCTTGGGGTAATATCCTTTGGGATGATGTTTTTGGGCTTCGTATTTGGAGTGCCAATGTACTTCTGGGGAGATAAAAGGAAGTCATTCACCATATCTAGTCAAGAGTTTGTTGCCCTCTCGAATGAAGAGGAGTCTGAACACCCAGAGTCAATTTCTGAACGACGTAAAGTCAGTATGGCAGTGCTAATGTTAGTCAATTGTTTTCTTATTCTCATAGTGCCATTTTCATTTCTTTCTTATCTAGTAGATTTCCAATACGTTCAACTAGAGTTCATTGTAACTATCATTATTTTGTATTGGGCGTATATGATGTCAAGTGGTTTCGCAATCGCCTACGAACCTTACACTGGTCGGAGATTGTACCTTGGAAGAGATATCCCAATCGCTTCATGGATAGTCAAGTCCATTGAAGGAAGAGAGGATATAGAAGACATCAATGTGAGAATTCTCATCATAACGAATATGAGTGAGAAGACGGTCATATTCTCAGATTTTCTATTTACTATGGCAGATATTTCAGACGAGACAATCGAGCTTTGTGTAGAGAGGTTCTTTGGTGAGGGAACTAGCCTTGGTCTGAGAATAAAGGGCAGTCTTGATCTCCAACAGATGGAAGAACCGGAAGAATATGATATTGGACTAGACTATTCCATTGGGTTTTATGTTCATGTAGGGAAAAATGAATTCGACGTTAACGTCTGGTATCCAAGGGATGAGGAGATAAAGAAGGTCGATGAATTGAGTATCGAGGGATATGAGAAGTTGTTGGATTTTCTCTTTCAGAAGGTCTATGAGATTGATACAACCCTTTCACCAAAACAGACCTTATGAGGGAGTTTTCAGAGAAGTGAGAAGGATTAGATATGAGTGACAAAGAGGAGATGTGGAGAGAGGAGTTTGCTTCCCTCGTAGAGGAAGATTTCGAAGAAACAAACAACTCTGAGAAGAAACGTTGTCCTAGAACCCTTCTGGGTATGTTATGTATCATCTACATATTCATGATCGGAGGCGCATCGATAGTCACACTATTGACTGGTGGACCCGTAGTATATGGGGATGCCACATTTTTCATGCTGGGAACGCTATTCTTTGCAGGATTTCTCTTACTCCTAGCATTCCTTTATTCTCTAGAAGGTGAAGAGAGAATAACTAATCCAATTTATCCGTGATAATCAATCAAGTACAGCATATGTGAATAGGACCGAAAAAGACTGACACCAAACAAGCACTGAGGCGTACTCAGTTCCATCGACACCATCGGGGACTGAAGCAGTAAAATTCCCTGTAACTTTAAGAGTCCTGCCAAGACTCACATATTCTCCAGGACCATCATAGATACCTGAAAAACTACTTTGTTTTGAAAGATAGATGTACAGGTCTGGCCCATCTGTAATAGAAACATCAACGAAACGAACTGACTGACTTCCTATATTGGATTCTACGAGCTGAACTGTACCACTACCTTTGTGTACCGAATCGACTTCCTGAAGATTTCCTGATAATAGAACTGTGAATTCAGTTTCATCCTCAGGTTCAGTCTGATCCACAGGGAACAAAACCGGAGAGAACCACCACAGACTAAATGCGGAGATTGCGATAACAGCTATTACCAGAGCTGCTATCAATGGCCTTGATATTCTAGGCATTATTACCAACTGTATGGACTAGTTTTCTGTGTTTTAAAGAATTTAGATAACTCGATAGATTTTGAGGAATCAACCACTCTGGCAGATAGATTCAGGAATTGCTGGCCTTTGTCAATCGTGTATGCGCAGAATACGAACAATATCCATCCAAAAATGACTGAGTGACTCAGAGAGAAACATTGTATGTGTACAACCCTTTCACCAAACCAGTCTTTAAGAGGTGTTCAATACTATGAACAAAGGAGGTGCAGTGATGAATGAACATGATGAATTTTGGGAGAAAGAGTTTGCAGCAATTGCAGCTGAAACAGAACCAAAGCCTAGAGAAAGAAGAAAGATATCCAAGATATTCCTCATTGTTCTCTCATCCTATCTCATCTTTCTTGTAGTTGGATCGCTCCTTACTCGCATCTTCATTGAACACGGACCTCTGTATTGGGAACAAAGCATCCTTATCGAAGGAGTTTCTATATTTGCATTCTTCTTTGTTATTACTCTCGGTTTTTACCTTTTAGAGAGTAGGGAGTTGACGACTGAACCAGTGACATCTTGAAGCCACGAAGGCTTGCTGAATTAACATCATATCTTCTAATGCCTAATAGATGTGGCTTTCTTGCTAGAGATGCAATAGATCCCCTATCGGCAGACAATGTGGTTATTGATGATGCCAGTAAAACTACTCCACAGCTAACTGTAATGTGCAAGCACTCATCTCACGGACTGTTGTAGATCAACTCAAATATTTTTGAGAAGGTCTTTGTCGAAAGAGGATATGATAGTTATTAAACTCAGAATTAAAACAATGGGAACTAGGATGGATATATATGACATGTACCAATAATATGATTGAAGAAATTCTATCCAACGCCATGGGGGACTCGGCATCAAGAATGCAACTTGATATTCAGCAAAAACTGGAAGAAATGTGAATAGTATCGCACAGATTCCGATGACATGGACGAACGAAGATATTATCCACGGTGTTTCGACCTCTATCAAAGTAGTGTAGAAGAAGAATAACATGATTGCGCCTATCGCAAACGGAATTATAATCGGAAAGAAGAAAGAAAGAAATTCGCTGTTATTTATTCCATAAGGCCCCCCATACCATGCCATAGATACAAAAAGAACGTTTTCAATGAGAGACGTAGCACCAATCGATACTACTCCAAGAAACAGATAGAAACATGCTGTACCTAGTTGAAGAAATGCGACTATTGTTGATTTACGAGACACCTGGATTGATCTCCCTATATCTACGAATGTAGAGAATCGTCAACAGAATGAAAATACTTGTTTAAGAATTCTCTTGATTTCTTTCAGATTTGAGCCAAACTGTATTAGTATGTTTAATACTTGAAATTATATTATTAGAAGGATGATTTTCAACTGTCAATATTGTAATCAATTTGTTCAATAAATTTTCAATTTCGAATTAAAAATACCGAAAAAATGCTAAACCGTTAACTATAATAAAGAATTCTTCCGAAATAGCCTCTAGTAGGTAAAAAATGGCGCCAGAAGCCATTTCACACAGAATAGCCTTATTAGCAAGTTAGCTAGCGTTAACTCGCTCGCTTAGCCGAGGGGTGTGCGCCTAGTGCTGTTTAACGGCTTCTAGTGTGTATACCAAAAATGAGGTGTAAACACAAAATGGCAAAGAAGAAAGCCAAATACCCAACCTTTTTCGTAAAGAGTGCAATCAAAACATTTGCTAAAGATAACGACATGATGGTCGGTTCGGACGCATATGAGGCAATCAACGATAAGATTGGTATGATGCTCACCAAAGCAGCCGAACGCTGCAAGGACAACAAGAGAAAGACCCTCAAGGCTTACGACCTGTAAGACCTTCGGGCACTAGTTTAAAGATGGGGGAGTCAGCCTGGCTGATTCCTCCATTGTTACTACTTCTGAGAACCAATAGTTATTATCTGAGATTTGCGATACAGTTCCGGTTCATCATGCCATATCCAACACTTGGAAGACGGGGATACTCTCTGGCAATCTTGATCGCTATTAGTCCGATTCTTACCATCTTTGCAATCATCATGAGATTTCTACCTATCTTCGAATGGTATTATATCATGTTCTTTGGTAGTCTGGTTCTGTTCGCGTTGATTGGATGCGGAATGACCGACTACAACTCAGGCACTCTCTGGCATTATCACGGAACACCCGAAGCAGTCAAAAGACCTGATGTAGAAAAACTTGTAGATGCAAAGAAGTAGTTACTTCCTTTCCTCCCATTGATTGAAGAGATAGTCCATAACACTCTTCCAAATCTTGCCTTCTACGTACTTGTTTTCGAAGTTCTCAACACTCATCCATGTTTGAAGAGCTCCCTCAGCATCTGAGGTCCAATACTCATCAAGAGAAACTTCTTTCAAATATCCAAAATCATGGAGAATACTCTGAACTCTCTGTGCTACAGGTCCATCTATTGGAAAAAGATTCGAGGGATCTTCTCGACTTAAAAGAGTCATATCATATACTGCAAAAATCCGTTCCAGTTCTTCAATGGGGCTCTGGTGTTCATCTACTCGAACATCTACCCAACGGTCATTTCCACCTTCATAACCACCGTTTTTCCTGACAACGAGAATAGCAGCAGACTGCATACCTCGCTTATCACCACCAGCTGCCTGACCTGCTTTCAATCCAGCAAATAGCTTATCGGTTATATCTCCCTCTGCCTTTTCGTAAGCATCTGCCATGTCATTTACCACTGCTTCTCCTGCGAGGATATTCCCTTGGCAGGTAAACCCATCTCCAATAACATGACCTGCCCAATCCATACATTCCTTTCCAGTGTGCGTTGCGACTCTACCCTTCGCGTCGACTATACCTACTTGACGGTGTTCTCTTCCATCATCGCTATCAATCAGTTCTTTAAGAGTTTCAGAAGCAGACTTTCCTTCCATCATCAGATAGAGACCTCTTTCTCCATATGATATGTTAGCCCAAGCTTGTGTAGCAACGGCTCCTACTTCAGCCCATGCCCATGGAACCATTGCCCCCACGGCAGGGAATTTTGATTGAACAATGATACCAAGGTCTCCATTCTCGGGATCTCTTGCTGCAATTGAGAATGTACTTGGTCGAGCGATGGTATACTTATTCATAATTGAACCACCACTTAGAGAAGTATATAGCCAAGAAATATGGGTGTCGGTTTCCATCTAAAATATGATAGATAGTCAATCTATAAGTTTGAATATTCGTTTTCGAGGCAAAAACAGTACGGGTGCGCTCACGTTGCCTCTAACGCGAGCACATCCATCAGGTTAGGTTCAGTGTTGCATCGAAGTGGTTGCCCTGGAGCATCACTCGAGGATTCATGACGGACCTGTTGATCGGTCATGGTTCATCTACCTGTAGATGTAAGCGCGAGCGATAGCATCACAGCAGATCTTTCTTCGTGCACTCTTGTGTTTGTCTTTCTCTTCAATTTTAGCAATAGCCATTTACTTTACACCTCCGGTGTTTTAGACCCTCTTGAAGAAGAAGGCTTGAGCGACAGCCTCAGTCGACTGGACCTTAGCCATCTTTGTGTTCATCTTCCCAGTTGTATTGACAGTATTTTTTGCAAGTGCCATTTTATTCACTAACTCCATTGTTAACGAAGGCCTCGAGCAAATTCTCATGAGTCTGAACATGCTTGTTCGGAACCTTCCAATCGGAGAACTTTCGTTTTTCGAGGTCATTCATTATTTTTCACCAAGTTTTTCGCGAACTTTTCCAGCCCGCTGTTAATAGTATTACCTCTGACATCTTATATATTTATCGTCAGAGTGTTAACGTCATACTTAATGTTCTGACCAGAAAATACGTGAATTGTCGAAATTTCTCAGCAATCTTGTGCTTATGCACTAAAATAAGAGTGGAGTCGGAGTTTGGAAAGAGATATCTAAGGCTAGCGTATTACAGGAGGTTTGGTGTTCGGCAAGCGAGGAGGCTCTGATTATATCGAAGAGTGAACCAAAGCCAAGAAAGACTGCAAGTAGTCAGAAATCGAAGACAAAACCAGCTAGCTCGAAGAAGACTGATGGAAAAAGGAAAACATCATCAAAAACAAAGTCTGATTCTAGGAAACCAACTAAAAAGAAGACGGATACCAATAAGAGCACAAAGAAAATAACAACGGATTCGAAGAAAAAGGAAAAGAAGAAAGTAGACCCAGAAAAGGAACTCCGAAAACGGATTAAGAAAGACCAGAACGATGCTCAAGCCTGGTATGAATTAGGAGAATATTTACGTTCTAAAGAAGAATTCGATGAAGCAGAGGAATCTCTGAAACAAGCGCTACGAATTGACAGTACAAAGTCAGAAGCATACAAGAGCTTGGGTTTGCTGTATCTTGCAACAGATAAAATCGAGAAGAGCGATCAAGCCTTTAGACAATCGGTGTCCCTTCAGCCTACAAAATCCGAATCAGTCATCGGGGTTGCTGAGGAGTTAATGAATAAAGGCGAGTATGAGGCGGCCATTAACACGTTGGAGGATTGTTTGAAATCAAATGGCGAAGACTGTGAAGCGTTGAACCTGCTTGCTACAGTTTTACAAAAATCAGATAAACTTGGAAAAGCTGAGAAGGCAGCGAAGAGGGCAGTAAAGTCCAATGACACCTATTCTGATGGCTGGATAACACTCGGAGAGATTCAGGGAAAGAGAGGAAAGAACAAGGATTCTCTCAAGTCACTAAGGAGGGCAATCGAACTGAATCCTGAAAATCCATCACCATTCATCAAAATGGGAATAACATATGTTAGAATGAAAAATTACGACGATGCAATTTCAGCATTTCAACAAGCAATAAGATTGGATCCTGATAATGAGGCTGCAAGAAGCAACCTACAGGTTCTATACAGACATCTGGGGCGATGATTGTACTTTACCTTAGATGCTGCTATTGTCTGTCGTGGTCACTACGACATTTCCTTTCTTCCCACCTCGCTCAACAAACTTGTGGACCTCTACCATCTCTTCCAATGGATAGGTTGTGTCAATGACAGCTTTTAGGGTTCCATCCTCGATGAGTTCTCTAAGTTGTATTAGACGCTGAGTCGTATAGTTTGCAGGCCCACCTATTGCGACCTTGTTGAGCTTCCTTGCATGCGATTTCTTACGTCGTGATAGAGTCCCATTGCCCAGGAGATAGGTTCCATTTTCATTCAGGGATCTCATACAACCTGCAAATGGAGCAGCACCGATTATGTCAAAGATCACATCATAGGTTTCACTTTTCTCAGTAAAGTCATCTTGCTTGTAATCAATTACATGATCTGCTCCTATGGAACGTAACATCTCGAATTTACCAGCACTATCCACAGCAGTCACTTCAGCACCATAGGATTTTGCTAACTGTATTGCTATCGTACCTATACTGCCACCAGCGCCATTAATCAATACTCTCTGTCCACTCTGAATGTTACCTTTTTCCATAAAATGTAAGGCTTCACACCCCCCTACTGGAATAGTGGAAGACTCCTCATAGGTCATATTTGATGGTTTAGTTGTAATTATCGCGTTTTCATTCAGACATGTATATTCTGCATAGGTGCCAAAACTGAGTTCAGTAAGCGCAAAGACCGAATCCCCTTTCTTGAACAGAGTTACATCCCGACCTACTTCTTCAATCCCCCCTGCAAGTTGCTGTCCCAGAATCTTATTTCTTGGACCTCTGAAGCCAAATCCTATTCGCATGAGTAACCGTAGTCCAATGCTATACGTGGGAAAATTGAAACCGCGCATCTCACAATCCCCTGCGAGTACAGTTGTAGCATGTATTTTGATGAGTACATCATTATTCTTCGGACTCGGTTTTTTGACCTCTTGAAGCTGAAGAACTTCGGGAGGTCCATATCTGGTACATACTATTGCTTTCACATCCGTTCCTCCAGAATTACGCAAATGAAAGTATTGTTCTTATTGTGGAAAAGAAAAAAGGAGACCAATTGGTCTCCTTACGGGTCTATTGCTCTTCCAAGAGGAGCCCTGGAAGTAGAATGAGTAATCCCGTGAGATTAAAGCCAGTGAGCAGGTTGAGAATACCCACAATTGTGAGCCCTGTTCTGTGTGCCATCGGGTCTTTTCGCCACATGTAAATGATAAGCAGATAGATTAATTGAAGGAAGCCTAAGCCCATTACTGCAATAGGGATAACCCATGCGTAATCTTGAAAGAAGGCTAAGGCAGTGGGATCTGTGATGAAAGATCCTACATCTACATATGCGAAAGCAAAGTATAGCATGATGCCTCCGAGCAACGTGAATATGGTCGTGAGTGCAATGAAGATAATTGCGAACCATAATATTCTCTGAGCTGTTTCTGTTTTCATTTTCTCTCCATCTCTTTTTATGGGTTTATTACCCAGCTGTTCCACTAACGCACACAGTATCATAAGTATTTCGAAGATTCAGTTATTCGGGAGCTTCAACAACTTGGTAGTGTGCAGATATCTTATCAAATCGTGACAAAATTTTCCTTGCTTCAGGTGGTACAACAGCTGTTTCATACTCTTCTCCCGCAAACTTTCGCACTGCATCCAGTGAATCAAACCACATTATTGTTACGAATTCCACTTCATCATCCACATCTCGACGAAGAAGGTGAATACCACGATACCCCCTAATTGATTGATTCGCGATATTACGAAAGATCTCATTTCGTAGCAACTCCTCATATGCATCTGCATTTTCACGAGTTGTCCAACCATGCCAAATTCTACTAATCACAAATAATCCTCCATTGTCACTATAAGCTTCCCGAGAGCCTGTCCATCCTCAAGATATCGAAGAGCTTCTGGAACTTCACTCAGCGAATACCTTCTATCTATTACAGGTACAACTTTACCTGTGTTATATAGCTCCTCTAAGAAATCCATGTCAGTCTTGTTGTATGGTTCACCCCATAAATTGAGACCAAGCTTCTTAGTCCCTCTCCTTGAAATCCATGGTCCAAGAAACACAGCTTGGAAAATTGCCTTTCTGGATCCGCCCACCATTACGAACAGACCTCCATCACACAAGGTGCGCTCGTAATCATATATTGACCGTTTAGATACTGTATCAAGAATGAGATTATAACATTGACCGCTTTCTGTGAAATCTTCCTGAGCGTAGTCCATAACATAATCGGCACCAATAGATCGTAACATATCCAATTTCATTGCACTGTCTACGCCAGTCACTTCAGCACCATAATACTTGGCAATCTGTACAGCGAATGTACCCATGCCACCGCCAGCACCATTAACTAAGACCTTTTGTCCTGGTTGAATTTGCCGTTCTCCACGAAGAGCTTGTAAGGCAATAATTCCTGCTTGTGGATAGGTAGCAGCTTCTTCAAATGTCATGTTAGCTGGTTTGTGTGTCAAAACATTCTCGGGAGCACAGACAAATTCAGCAAAAGCACCCTTGCCTGAATAGAATAAATCCCCCATGATCTCATCACCTGGTTGAAACTTGGTTACACCATTTCCAGCCGCTTCAATTGTTCCTGCCACATCAGAACCAGGTATTTTCTGTCCAGGTCTTCTAAGTCCAGTAAAACGGGCCGTCAATGCACCTCTAAGAATTTCAAAGTCAGCTGCGTTTAGAGATGATGCGTGAACCTTAATCAACACCTCATTTTCTCTAGGAACTGGCTTTTCAACGTCCATGAACTGAAGACTCTCAGGTGGGCCATATCTCTCACTTACTATCGCCTTCATGTTCCAACCTTCTAGCCTGTTGTTTTGATGGGAAGTATCTAATAATTACTACGGGAAGACAAAGGGAGTAATTAGTAGCCATCCTCCCAAAATTAATTCAAAAATCCAAATCAATAGACCGCCTAAGTTCCATAGAGCCATGAAATCGGATTTTACATGTGCCACACCGTTTCCTAATCCGTAGAGAACGCTCGCAATTATTCCGAACCATCCAATGAGAACTGGGACAACCCCATAGACGACAAATAGAATTGAGTAAGCAAGAGTACCAATGGAAAACAGAATTTGTGCGAATGAAACAACTGAATTCTTTGATTTTAGAATGCCAAGTGCTGAATCTGCTATTGCATCTTTTTCAGCTCCACTTGCAGACGAGTACTGTTTTGCGAGATTCAGCAGCCCCCAATATTTTGTTTTATTGTAGAGTTGGATTAGACCCTCTCCACCTCTTGCAATTACCCATATAATGCCCAGTATTAGATTGTATGGACTGAAAGCGATAAACAAAGAAACAGCAAGACAGATTATAATAATGTGCTCAAGAATTACCAACTGTGTGCCAGTTCTAAACTTCTGGCAATCATCATTAATCTCTTGGAGTTTTGCATCCGAGTCCAATTTACTGAATATCTCGTAACCATATCTTGAGCTTGCTAAAATGAGAATTGCAATAATAAACAGAAAGAGAAATCCGGATAGAGCAACAAACATGAGCACGTCCTCCTGACATCTTGAAACTTTAGATCAAGCTACGTTTAAGCCATCTTTCTATCTATTGAAAATCCCTATCATAAGTATTCCTGAAGGATTCCTCGAAAGCTGAAGAATTAGGTAGAAGATTTTAGGGTTCTTTGTAGACCTTGATTGCGAACACGAGAGTAAGAAGGGGAAATATGTAGTTCAACACAGAAGCCAACCAGTTAGCGGTCGGGTCGTGCCAACTTGGATCTGGTACTGATTGGGAGAAATATACAGCAACGAAAATGGTTTCCATCAAAATCAAAATAATAGACAGAGCTATTAGACCAAGAAGCCCTATCCTTTTCTTTCCTACAAGGAAGAGGACTGTAAGGATTCCTACAATGGCATAAATCAGAAGTACAGACACTGCACTTTCTGGATCATTGTAGTGGTATAGGTCGAATCCTATCAGATAACCTCCGAAGAGCATTCGAAAAAGCTGTGTCACAACTAAAGCCAGACCACTCACTGAAAGTACATTTGTTCGTGTGGAATTGGATTCATTCATCTCTCTCGCCTCTTTCCTAACTGTTGACTACTTTCACTACAACGCATCCTGTTTTGTGCCCTGTTTCAACATACTTGTGTGCCTCAGGAATCTCTTCAAACAAATATGTTCTATCTATGACTGATTTTATCTCTCCAGCTTCTACGAGTTCCTTTAGAAAGGTAAGATATTCAATGTGGTCTTTACTTTTACCAATACCACCAGAATCTTTGTCGACATTAAGATAAATTCCAGTTTCATTTAGTGATACTCTTCTTTGTGATGGCAACATATTGTTGACAGCATCAAAAACGATGTCGTAGGTTTCACCTATTTTAGTGAAATCCTCTTTAGTATAGTCAATGACCTTGTCAGCTCCAAGTTCTGTAACTAACTCTATGTTTCTAGTACTGCATACTCCGGTGACTTCAGCCTCAAAGTGTTTGGCTATTTGCACTGCAAAGGTTCCCACATTCCCAGAAGCTCCATAAATCAAGACCTTCTGTCCTGACTGGATATTCCCCTTTTTGAGAACCTTTGCTGCAGTGACCCCACCTCCAAGGATGGGAACTATTTCCTCATAAGACACATTTGTTGGTCTTATTGCTAACATCCCGTCTTCGGTCATACATTTGTACTCTGCGTAACCTCCAAGACCTTCCCAAAATGTAGATGCGAATACTTGGTCGCCTATCTTGAATCTCGTTACATCTGCACCTACTTCATTAATTTCACCTGCTAACTCCATACCTAGAACATCTTTCCTTGGTTTCGTCCACCCTAGAAACAATCGTCCAAGGACCTTTTGCACTGGGGGGACATCCAAACTTCGCATTTTGACATCCCCTACTGATACTGTTGTTGTATGAATCTTGATCAAAACTTCGTTTTCTTTGGGGATGGGCGTTTTACGTTCTTGAATTTGAAGAACCTCTGGTGGACCATATTTTGTTGTAACCATCGCTTTCATTATTCTCACTTTGATAAATCAGGTTCGCACGGGTAATAAATGAAATGTCAAATAATTTCTTTAGCAATACTAGGACTGTAGCGAATCTGGTGTTTGGAAGTTGAAAAAGAAAAGGACCTCCAGATATCTGGAGGCCTGATTATCCGATTTCATTTATCAACTAGTTACTAGGATTCTTCTTTCATCTCCCGTCTTATCCACCAGATAAAGAACAGTGCAATAGGAACACCGAAAATCAACAGATCCCAGGAAAGTGCGGCAAGGAACGAATAAACCCAGTCATTAACTGTCCATGAATTAAAAGCAAGGTTCCAACGACCATCAACCCACACAACAATTAACCATGTCACTGTAACCAAGAACCCGAAAGCATCTCCCTCTTCACGTCTACCACGTGAGGGGCGTTCTCTTCGTTCTTCTTCTGGAAGTTTCATGTACCATTGGAAGATTACCACTAGAACAACAACTAGTAGCCAACTTCCAACGAGAAGAAGCTCCCAAAAGATTAGATGTAAGCAGAATGTTATTACAAGTCCTATAGACCATTGTCCAAGTGTCGATGGTACAAGTCCTGTTACTTGTGCCGTATCAACAAACCAAAGCAAAACAAGAAGTGCAACAACCGCAGCAGCAGCTATAATCACTGCAAATACAATCGTCATTCTCCAATGTCTTCTGAGAAATCTTTTATCATATTCATCAAGAAACTCTTCGTTATCATTCATCATCCATTGCTCCTTCAATGAAATAGCAGTAGAGGCTTGTTTATCCTACTAATTAATCCTATGAACTACTTGTGACTACTCGGAATTATTATTGATGGTAAATTGGTTGTTTTAGTCTGAGTGTACAGTTATGACAACATTCCCCTTCTTGTGTACCGTATCGACATATCTGTGAGCTTCTACGATTTCCTCAAGGGGATAGGTTCTATCTATAATAGGTGTAATTTTTCCTGCTTCGATAAGCTCTTTGAGGAATACTAGATTCTCAGTTGATTCTCGTGTTGATGCGGTTGTGGAGAGAAATACTCCATCCTCACTCAACGACCCTTTACATTTTGAAGAAGAAATTTTTCGCACAGCATCGAAGATGACATGATAGATTTCCCCATTAGTTGTAAAATCCTCTTTCGTATAATCAATCACTTTGTCTGCACCTATCGACCTCACCATCTCTAAGTTCGCTGTACCGCATACACCTGTGACTTCTGCACCCCAGTATTTTGCAAGTTGAACAGCATACGTCCCAACACTTCCAGAAGCACCATAAATGAGAATCTTCTGACCACTCTGAATGTTACCATTTCTAAGAATGTCTAAGGCGGTGTTACCACCCACAGGAACAGCGGCAGCTTCTTCAAGAGATAGATTGGCTGGTTTAGTTGTCATCATACCATCATCTGGAAGACATAGGTACTCAGCATGAGCACCTCCTTTCATTCCTGTACTTCCAAAGACTTGATCGCCCTTCTTGAACAGCGTTACATCTTTCCCTACGGTTTCGATTTCTCCTGCAAACTCATGTCCTAGTACTTTGCCTTTCCCAAGGCCACCAAGAAAGAGTCCTAACACAAGTCTGGAGGGAAAATTCATTCTTCTTAACGTCGCATCTCCATAGGTTACAGTTGTGGCATGAACTTTAACAAGCACTTCATTTTCTTTAGGTATTGGTTTATCTAGTTCCACAAGGTTGAGACCCTCTGGAAGCCCGTATTTCTCTACCTGGACGACCTTCATTGTCTTAATCTCCCTTCAACCACATAGAAGGACCAATTTTGTAGCAAGCTCTTATGCAATCTTGTTGTTACATTAGGTCTTCGTTTTTACTCGATTTATCTCTTGTCAGAGAAAAAGAAGGAGGAATCCTCCAGCTGAAAGCTGGGATTCCCTGTATTATTACCTCTCAGCTTGAACTCTCTTTATCTCCTCGATAAGTTCTGGTACTATCGCAAAAAGATCTCCAACAATCCCAAAATCCGCTATCTCAAAGATAGGCGCTTCAGGATCTTTGTTAATTGCAACTATTATTTCACTGCTCCCCATTCCGGCACAATGCTGAATAGCTCCTGAGATTCCAAGTGCAAAATATAGCTTTGGAGAAACCGTCCTACCGGATTGTCCAACCTGTTGAGTTGGCGGAAGCCAACCTAGGTCAACAATTGGACGGGACCCACCTACTGCAGCGTCCAGAATTTTAGCTAATTCCCTAGGAAGTTCAAGGTTTGATGGCTCTTTGATTCCTCTACCGCTACAGACCACGATGTCTGCTTCCTCAACCGCTATCTCACCCTCTGCAATTTCAGAAACCCTTTCCATAACTCTGGTCCGGACCTGTACTGGGCTGATATTAATCTCGACCTTCTCAATTTCACCTTTCCGAGAAGCATCACGCTCAGTTGGTTTGAAAACATTAGGTCTGACAGTCGCCATTTGTGGTCGCGTGTAAGGGCAGAGAATCTCCGCCATAATATTACCACCAAAGGCAGGACGCGTCTGTACTAATTGACGCTCATCATCAATATCTAGACCTGTACAGTCTGCAGTCAGTCCAAGTTGAAGTCTTGCAGCTACACGGGGTGCTAGGTCTCTCCCATTTCCAGTTGCGCCATATAGGACAATGGCTGGTTTTCTAGGTGTGATAAGAGAAACTACAGCAATTGTAAAGGCGTCAGTCGTATAATCTGCAAGTGTCTTGTCATCAACGATTATTACTTTGTCGGCGCCTTGATGGATGAGAGATTCAGCAAGATTATCTACTTCATGACCAAGAAGAAGCGCAACAACATTCTCACCAAGCTTATCAGCAAGTTCCCGACCCTTTGTTACAAGTTCATAGGATACGCTTCTCAATCTATCACCGTGAGTTTCACATACCACCCAGACATTCTTGTATTGTGCAATAGCTTCCTTATCGACGGTCTGACGCTCAATGAAGATTGCATCTGCTGGACAGATTTCTTCGCATGATCCACAGAGAACACACTTGTCAAAATCAAATTTGACCTTGTCATCATCTTTCTCAATTGCGTCAAAGTTACATGCCTTCGGACATAGCATGCATCCTGTGCATTTGTCCCTATCATAGATTAGACCCATCTTTTAGATCGCCCCCTTCTGTAATAGGAACTCAACAAGCTTCTTTGCCGCTTCCTTTGGATCATCACCTTCAATCTTAACTCCCCCAGCCTTCTTTGGAGGAGGAAACACTTTACGTACTGTTGTTGGTGAACCTTTGAGGCCAAGTCTATCTTCATCAGTACCAAGAGTTTCTGCATCAACAATCTCCAGAGGCTTTTTCTTAGCCTTCATGATACCCATAATGTTTGGTAATCGAGGCTCGTTGAGACCCTTGGTTGCGGTTAATAGTACTGGCATCTTTGCGCGAACAACTTCATAGCCCTCATCCGTTTCTCTACGCGCAATAACATGTTTGCCAGTATCAGCAATCTCAAGCTTACGAACATAACAAATTTGAGGAATGCGGAGAATTTCCGCAATCTCTGGACCAACCTGAGCGGTATCTCCATCAATTGCTTGCTTCCCACAGATTACAATATCATATTCCATCTTCTTGATCTGCTCAGCAAGAGTTAGAGCTGTAACCCAGGTATCAGCTCCAGCAAATTTACGGTCAGTCATGTGAATTGCGTTATCAGCACCCATGGCCATGGCTTTGTATAAGACATCTACTGCCTGTGGCGGACCCATGGTAATAACGGTCACTTCACCACCATACTGCTCCTTCAGCTTTATAGCTTCTTCCACAGCTAACTCATCGAATGGATTCAAGATGCTTGGAACACCATCTCGAATTAGTGTGCCTGTTTCTGGGTTGACTTTTACTTCAGCAACCTCCGGCACTTGTTTCACAAGGACAATAATCTTCAAACTTCCATCACCGATTGGTTACGAATTCTTCTCGCACGGCAGCTTGGCTCCATTATAAGCTATACGCATGCACCGTTTTTCTTGGTCATTAAGTTACAAAAAGGAATTTCGACTCATGATATACTGAAATTACTAAGCTAATTCTTTGTAATGTTTAAGTTTGAGTTCAACATTCAGTATCTGTAAGTTACACAATGCTTTTATCTGAGCCAATAGTGGTAACCAATTAGAATTACAGAACAGTTGTGACTACGGAAGTTTGCACAACTAAAATCAGAGGTTTTGTAAATGGGCAAGGAAAAAATTCTTGGTGCGCTAATATTTATCTTCGCGCTTCTTGTGCTAATATACTACACTTGGGGCCTACTAATACTACAGTTGTTTCCTGATCTAGCAACAATGATTCCAGCAGGGTGGGAATGGCTGTTTGCTCCTGACTGGAAATGGCTTGTCATCTTACCAATTTGGCTTGCGGCAGTCCTCATTATGGTAATCGCAATGTGGATTGGATGGACAATGCTGACAACCCCGGCTCCAGAACCACTCGAGGACTTCGACTTTGATGAGGAGTCCATTGAACCAGAGAAGAAGGAAGAGTAAAGGCGCTTGATAAGCCCAATCATTCTTTCTAGGTAAGGGTCCATTTTTGGACCCTCCTATTATCTTCTTTTGAATTATGTTTGAGATTTCATGACTTTATGAGATAAGCACTATCAAGATTAGGTCATTCTAATCGATTCTTTGATTAAATCTACGCCCTTTGCACAAAGCGCATCAGCATGTTCTTGAGATTTCGCTTCAGTGAAACATCTCCAAAGAGGCTCAGTTCCTGATGGGCGCATGAGAATCCAACCTTCGTCATAGATTATTTTTACACCATCAAGTGTGTTTGTTTCCTCATCCTTAGTCAATTCTAATAAAGTCTGAAGCAGAGCAGTCTTCTTCTCAGCAGGAACTTTGACCTTGGTCTTCGCACTGAAATATTTCGGCAGACTCATGACCAGCTCAGATAGTTTCTGCTTCCTATTTGCCATAACATCCACAATCTGTGCAGCAGTCATTGCTCCATCACGAACTGATTGATGATCGGGATAGAACACTCCACCATTCTCTTCACCACCTAGCTCTGCATTAATCTCGACCACTCGATGAGATACAACTACGCTACCAACTTCAGTCCAGTCAATCTTTGCTCCTGCATTTTTTGCGATGTCCTCGATAAGACGCCCACTAGAAACGGGTGTGACGAGTGTAGAACCCGGTTTCTGCTCAAGGATATATCTTGCAAGAATTGCAAATGATTGGTCACCCCAGAGAATACGTCCTGTTTCGTCCACAAATGTTGCTCGATCTGCATCGCCATCATGAGCAATTCCTAAATCAGCTCCGACAGAAACAACAGCTTGTGACAGGTCTCTAAGATTATCAGGAAGTGGCTCGGGATTTCTTCCAGGAAACATACCATCTAATTGGGAATTCAATGAGATGACCTTGCATCCAAGCTCTCGCATCAAGATTGGTGTGACCAGAGCACCAACACTAGTTGCTCCATCGACAACGATTGTGAAATTTCTCTTTTTAATCTCGTCGACATTTACATGGGATTTTATGGCATCCATATAACGTCTTAGAGCTAAATCATCCTTTGAAACAGAACCGATGGAATCCCATGAAGATACTCGGAACTCACGTGAGAAATATACATCTTCAATTGCTGCCTCTACCTCTCGTGTGACTTCAATACCATCGGATCCAATAACTTTGATTCCGTTGAATTCGGGAGGATTGTGCGAGGCTGTGATTACAACACCACCAACACAATTGAGAATGGGTATATTATACTGAAGGGTGGGGGTAGGAGCAGGACCTAAATCAATAATAGAACACCCAGTCGAGAGAAGACCTGCTATTGCAGTATTGACAAACATCTCACCGCCCATTCGAGAATCTCTTGCAATTGCAATTCTTCCAGGTCCAAGAATCGTTCCTACGGCTCTAGCAATATCTAATACCATATCGACGGTGAAGCTCTCACTGGTGACTCCACGAACGCCATTAGTTCCGAAAATTTTGCCCATTCTGGTTCATCCTTAGGGTTTGCAACGAGGTTAGAACTTAAGAGTTACTGCGATTCTGTTCGACTGAGAAAAGAGATGCCAATATTCGGGAAGAAACAGGACAAAGAATACGAAGAGGCAGTAAGGCTACTGGCAGATGGCCAAATAGAGGATGCAATAGAGCAATTAAAGAATATCATTGAAAGACATCCAAATTATACCAACGCGCTCACCTCCCTAGGTGTTGCGATGATTCATTCACTAGGCGAGAATAAGGAAGAAGGGAGTGTAGTAGAAGAAGCATTTGACTATCTCAACCGAGCAATGGCATCAAATCCAGAAGATCCTGTTCCTGTGTTCAACAAGGCGGTTTGCCTCAGAGACCTTGGTAGACTTGATGATGCTGTTGCGGCATTTGATAGAGTATTGGAGATCGAAGAGCGGTTTGCTCTAGCTATCCTACATAAAGCAGAAATCAGATACGAGCAAGAAAGGTACGAAGAAGCGGTGGATCTTGCACGTCTTGCAGCAATTAGAGACCCTGCAACTACACAAACCATGTCATGGGTAAAGGATGCTATGGAAAAAGCAGGACTACTGGATGAAGACGGTAATCCAATCGACAAACCACCAGGTCAACCAAAGATGTTCTAGAAGGGAAACCTTAAATTCACATCACAGCGAGTCAGGCCAGTTTTGGCGGTACTCTATATACTGTCCATACCATGTCAGGTGATCTAATGTCACAGAAAGGCGAACCAATGTACAGAGGAATTCCACTCTCAGAGTTAGTCAAGTTAAATATGGACTCGCTCATTGAGTTACTTCCCTCCCGCAGAAGAAGGACACTCAAGAGGGGGCTACCTCCAAGACAGAAGAAGCTCCTTATGAAGCTCAGAGCTGCACGTAAGTCTCAGAGGAAGGGTAAGGAGGTCGTCGTTCGCACACATTGTCGTGACATGGTTGTTCTTCCAGAGATGGTGGACCTTACCATTGCCGTACACAATGGAAAGGAGTTCCAGCGCATTAAAATTCTCCCACAGATGATTGGACATGTCTTAGGAGAGTTCTCAAACCCGATGAAGCGTGTTTCCCACGGGAATCCAGGTATAGGAGCCACTAAGAGTTCAGCATACGTCCCATTGAAGTAGGATAGTTCTATTTTGAATGATGATGAGGTTGAAATGCCTCATCTTTGTCCTTTATTCTACGATTCAAGTTTGTAATGATAATGAAATCTAGAAAGTTCAATAAATGTACCAATACAGTCTTATCCAGAATTTTTAATTTAATCATAGAAATAAGTTGGGGGATTGTACTTTGGAGTTTCAAGAAGTACGCATATTTGGCATATCCTTGAAGCAGCTGATCATCTGGGTGATTTCATCTTTTATCTTTCCTGTCTACACTCTGGTTTTTACACCTAATTGGTTACAAATATCGTCTTTTGATGCAATGATGTTGACACTAAATCTATCGGCAAGTTCACTCTTCTTTGCATTTCCTATTGTCATTGGTTCAGTCTTACTTTTTGCAACAACAGATGCTCGGAAGAGTATATTGACTAAATCCAAAGAGAGTCATGTGAGGGTGATTCTGACAAGATTATTGGTTATGGTCATCTTTTGCTCGCTGATTATGGGCATATTAATTGGTATAGGCTATTTGGTCTACTCTCCTATGGCAGTTGAGCCCATGAATCCAGGTTTTATAATTGGATTTATTCTTTCATCCTTAATCATAGCACTCTTTGTCAGTCCCTTAGCTATCACGATAATTCTATTGATTGACGATTGGAAGTATGCTACTTTAGGAAGTACTTGCCTATTTCTTTCACTAAGTCTGCTAGGAAGTTCAGGAACTTCCTCAGGTCTTGTATTTGAACTGTCACTATTCTCTCCAGCACATATATACCGCGCTCTTGCAGTAACTATTAGCGAAGTATCTTTCCCTACACCTTCATCCATGGTTTACTACTTTGGTGTTTTCTTCACTCCATTAGATTTAGTAGTTCCAGTAATCCTCTATGCAATCTTATCAATTGTCTTTCTGAAGACATCAAGTACCTTACTTGCTCATGGTGCCTTGAGATGGCCTCATACAGAAGAATTCTGGGAGCAAGTCGATCATGAGAAGGAAGACCAGACAGGTATGAGAAGATCCATTGAATCAGAAGCTGTAGCATTGAGAAAGAGGAGTCGATATGCAACACTGTTTCTTGTAGCGTTAGTCATTATTCTTCCAGTTGTTGGCACCAGCTACGTTGCGTACAAACAAACCTCGTCCTATGATATCATCTATGAAACACCACCGGGAGGAATTACATTAGAATTAGGAGAATGGATTTATGCAGAATTTTATGCTGAGCAGCCTCCACCAGGTGTAGATAGAATGTACAATGAAGAGATTCACATTCATAACTGGAATTATGATGACGATTTCTTGTGGTTGTCTTCAAGCATTAGACATATTACTTTAGAAGAATTTCTTGCTATGAATGATACTGAACGATGGGAAGCAGGATTTGCAGGGGGACATGGTCTTTTCCGTGATCAGCCAGATCATGCTGGAGGTTGGCATGGACTATCTGGTGAATGGGGTGTTCAAGTGTGGGCAATGCGTCTTCTTGATGAGAATTGGAATGTCACATCAGGAAGTCTTGCATTTTCACTAACAGTAAGGATAGGAGATAGATAGAGTTCTCAAACACCATGAAGCGAGTTTCACAC
>JAEORG010000251.1 GCA_016841005.1 Candidatus Thorarchaeota archaeon
ATGTGCTCCAAACTGGAAATTCATTATTAGTCACAGGACTAATAGATGTATCCGGGAATTTAGATTTATATTGGGCAAAAATCACAGAGAGTTCAATGGTCATTTCAGATGATGATAGGTTTGGAGCAGCAGCAGATGATTACGGAGTTTCAATCATTGAAGAAAGAAATAATGATTTCGTAATTATAGGTAATACATTGAGTCAAGGAGTAAGTGGTGTAGGAGCTATCATAGTCCGATATAGTTCTACTGGAATTCTTGAGTGGAATAACACCTATGGTGGATTGGGTAATGATTTTGCATCGGAGATAATCCAAATCGAATGTGGAGGGTACATGTTTGTTGGTTATTCCAATAGTATGGGAGCAGGTAGCTATGATATATGGTTAGCAAGAGTGCAACCAGTTCAGTGGGCAGAGATTCCAGAAAATCAAGTCATTGAATACGAACAGGGAATTAATTATAATTTTTCAGTCCATATTTCACCTATTGTTACATTGGATAATTATGAACTGAATGATACTACATATTTCGATTTGTTCGATAGAAGTGGAAACTTCACTCTCAGAAATAGCAGTGTCACTCCTATCGGTCAGTACAATTTACAAATCTGGGTTAATGATACAAATGGAGAGTTTCTAAACATTTCATTTCAGATTATCGTCGAACCTACTATGGCTCCTGTTTATACAGAATCTCCGACTGACCAGATTGCCGAATTTGGACTTCCATTTGCATACAAACTTAATGCTACAGATACCGCAGGAATTGACACTTGGTGGATTAATGATACTATTAGGTTTTCAGTTAATTCTAAAGGATTAATCACGAATGCAACTAAATTGATGATAGGAGTATATGGTATCCATCTAATTGTTACTGATATTATAGGAAACTCAAGGCAGAGTGATTTTGATATCAGTGTCTTGGATACAATACCACCGACTTGGTTGAATACTCCTGAGGATGTTTATCTAACACACGGAGAGGATCTTGAGTATAATATCAGCGCATGGGATTACTCTGAAATTGATTTATGGTGGGTAAATGATACTGTTAATTTCAATACCACTCAAACAGGAATAATTACATCACTTCATACTCTTGATGTGGGAACATATGGTTTAGAGATTAATGTTAATGATACTGAAGGCCAACTAGCAACTGCTGAGATTACCGTATTTGTACAAATAGATCCACCAGTATGGATTCTCACACCATCAAGTCGATATGCAGAATATGCCCAGCCATTCTTATACAGCCTCTCAGCAGCGTCAATTGCAGGTATAGACAGTTGGGGCATAAATGATACAGAGCATTTTGCAATTAGTGAGCTTGGAGTAATAACTAATGCTACCAAACTCGATATTGGGAGATACGGAGTATCCGTGTGGGTCAAAGATATTTGGGAACAGCAAATTAGCGCTGACTTTGTTATCACAGTAAGGGATTCAGTTGCGCCATCATGGATTAATACCCCTACCAATCAAACAATAGAATATGGAAAATCATTGGATGTCATATTTTCCGCATATGATGCATCAAACGTATCTTATTGGTCAATTGATAACACGACATATTTCGCTATTACATCAGTTGGGCGTCTTGTAAATCAAACGTCGTTATCAGTTGGTACGTATTGGATCACAGTCACAGTACATGATACGTATAACAATTATAGATCAGAGAGTATAGCTGTAATTGTAACAGAGTCTGAAGCTCCAACATGGATGGTTATACCAGAAGATCAGATAGTAGAACTGGGATCTGATTTGAGCTATGCGTTACAAGTTTATGATTACTCTGGGATTAGTAGTTACACACTCAGTGATAATGCGAATTTCCAGATTAATACAGAGGGAGTTCTAACAAACGCACTTCCTCTACAAGTTGGTGTCTATGAACTAGAAGTTTGGGTTACTGATACTGTCGGTAACACAGCTAACGGGATTTTCAACATTATCGTTGAAGATACAACACCACCAATTTGGATACAAGGTCCTGAAAATCAGGGCCTGATTATTGGAGAACATCTGCAAATGCAACTCTCGGCATGGGATATGTCTGGAATAGGTGCATGGGCGGTAAGCGATGAAATACAATTTCAAATCGACAACAACGGATTACTAAGAGACACTGATGATATGCAAGCAGGAGTCCATAATATCAACATCACTGTCTTTGATATTTATGGAAACGGACTGACAACTCAGTTCGTCGTAGTCGTGCGAGCAGTCGAAGCAGGTGGTCCTAATATTTCGGTGGCTGCCATTGTGGTCCTAGGAGTCACAGGGGTAGTCATTGCTGTGATGTTATCGACGTTTTGTCTATTAAGACGCCGCGACATTGCGATTAGCTCTGAGGCTAGTACGGGAAAAACACGTGCTCCTCGGGGAGGTAAGAAGAAAAAATAGAAGAAATCATGGAGGGAGAAATTTGTCTAATTATATTTTGAAAAGAATGGTATTCGCAATCTTCGTTGTCTGCATGCTTACAAGCCCGCCTATTTTCATTGTTTTTGCACAGGAAATTGACCCAAACCTAGATTCTGACGGAGATGGTTTGACTGATTGGGATGAAATCAATCGCTATTTGTCGGATCCTGATGATAGTGATACAGATGGAGATACCATCGACGATGGTAGAGAAGTCAGAACTGGAACGAGTCCTATCCTTACAGATTCAGATGGTGACTTTATTTCTGACACAACTGAGTATGCTGTATGGAATCCCCTTGCAACTCGTATTGAAGATAGATATGTCAGATGCCCATATATAGCAGATCTATCACACCTCAGCTTGGATGTCATTAATGATAGAATCATACTTCAACAGAGTTATGTCAAGGGAAATGTCACAAAGACTGAATCAATCTCAGCAGATATAGATCAATATGCCAAACAACATTCATGGGGCGATCAAAAAGAGGATAGTCGAGCAGGATGGGTTGGAGGCCATGTTACCATTGGTGTCATGAGCCAAGATATAGGAGCACAAATCGCAAGCATTGGAGGAAATTGGGCCGTTCCCCAATTCTATCTTGAAGCAGTGGGCGAAGCAGGAGGAGAATTGCGATGGAGTGGAATGTCTTTTGATAATGATGACGAAACCATCTTGAATGTAACTGAAGATACAATAAATGATGTATATGAGTCATATACAGAAAAGAACTGGGACCTTAGTGCAGCTACACTTATTGCAGATATTTCAATCATGAATACCTATGATAGAACTGTTCGTTTAGATGCAGGAATTTTCAATATCATTGTAGGTGGAATTGCATACAAATCAACAGCTTGGGATATCCCTGAAATCACTCTTGGACAAGGGGAAAACCTGACACTGCATGTGAATTTCGAGCTTGAAGGAGACGCATGGATTACTGACTTGACAACAGGAGCAGCTATTCTATCAATTGATCCAGTCGCTCTTGAACAATCAGTATGGAATGATGAAGCGGATGATTGGATACCACAAGATGTCATGCAAGAGTATGTCCAGACCGCTTGCGCTCTTGTTGAAATTGATGGAGTGGGAAAGGAAATCCACTACTGGGTTGCTGCGACTATCGACAAACTTGATGGTATGAATGTTCTACGTGCTCTGGATTTATTATTCATTGACTATGGTTATCGTTATGGAAGAATGGTCGATCTCCTAGGTGTGGAAAGCAAACCTGGAGAAGAGGTCTGGTCTTTTGCATATTTCGATCAGTGGTACGATCCTTCAAGTCTTACTGATGCAATTAATTTTGAGAAGCTTAGGATTTGGGGAAGAGGATCACTCTCGATACATTTGACTACTGATACCGATGGAGATTGGCTGCCGGACTTTGCCGAAATTCATTTTGGTACTGATCCCGAAAATCCAGACACAGATGGAGATTACGCTGATGACTATGTCGAGCTTGCACTAATTGATACTAATCCATGGGTAGAAGATACAGATGCTGGAGGGACTATTGATGGAGTTGAATTCTATGAAGGAATGGATCCCAACGATCCATCAGATGATGGGTTAGATTTACCCGATTGGTATGTAAATCATCCAACAATTCTAAATGCTAAATCAGCGGCAAATGCTTTGCTGAATCATGGATTACAACCAGAGGATGACGAGTTGACTTGGGCTGCTCCAACGAGTCCTGCAGAGGACACACAATATGACTATGACGGACTTGTCACATATGTCAAGAACATGACCTTTGGTCAAGTCGATGCAGATACTGTCGAATGTATCGATATAGGAGACGTAGATGACGATGGAGATGGTGACATCGTTGTTGGCACATCATCCCCAGCTCTTCTTGTTCTTTTTGAGAACAAAACACCAGGATGGCAGATGCAAATACTAGCGAACTATACCAGATACTATGGAGTACCTGCATGGACTACGGATGTTTCAATCGGTCATGCTGTGAAGGATGACCTCGATACATACATAGCCGTTGGTACGACCTATTTCTCATCAAAATACCTTGGTGATGTTTTCACCTATCGTAATGATCCAGGGGATAAATGGATTAATTATACAATCAATGATGACGATATTGTTGGAGGAGTTTACAGTGTGGCAATTGGAGAAGTAGGTGATAATAACAAAACCGTGATCGCAGTTGGTGACGCTTATGATACTACATTACACAATGGAAATGTCACAGTCTACTACAAGGAAGCTGCTTGGCAATCAGAGGTCATTGCACAAACAAATGAATCGAGAGTTGTTGTCACAATTGGGAACTATGCTATTTCCTTTGGTGGAAATGAGATTGTCTACTGTACCTATTCTCATAATACCACTCTAGGGTATATCACATGGAAAACAGTTGGATCATCGGATTTAGGTTGGTCACATAATGTAATATCCAGCATTAGTACACCTGGAGTCTCGTATACTAGTTTCATGTTCGTTGATATGGGAGACCGTGAAGGCGATGGAGATGAAGAATTAGTAGTCGGTGTCGACCGCTATGCAGCAGATTCGGATAGCCTTGAGTTTTACACTGGTGGTTCTCCCGATCCATTTGTGCAGAACATAGAATTTGTGGGTGACGAGTTCGTTTTCGATGATTTTGATAACGACGGAAAAGATGAGGTTGCATATGTTTACAGTAATACATCTCTTTTCCCTGAGTCAAGGCTTATGATCTATGAGATTAATGCAACCGATGCCGAAATATGGACACTGGTTGAAACAACTCTTGAACCTCTGGTAACAGGTATGGGCACAGGTGACATGGATGGTGATGGTGACATCGAATTGCTATATGGCACCGATGGAAATGGCTGGTTAGTTCTATGGGACAGAGCGCGAGGTGCGCTTTGGGCAGACCAAGAACAAATATGGACAATCAATGTAACTTTGCCTGAACCTTGGATTTACGAAGGGGAACAATATCCAGTTGAAGTAAAGGTTAACAATTTTGGAGAGTTTGACATTGCCAATCTCACTATGACTTGCACTCATAGCCCATTAATCAGTGATGAAACAAATCCAGTCAGTCTGGTAAGTAAGATTGCAATTGATGGAAGTGTAACATATACATTCCTCCTCTGGCCTCAGACAATTGGCAACTACACAATTGATATCAGTCTATCATCCTTCAGCCCAAGAATCTCTCATGACTCACAATATCAGTGCATGGTGAAACATCTTCCACCGACCCAAGTAAGGATTGGACAAGCGCTTCTAGATTTAGCCAAAGCAACCGGAAATGAAACTCTTCTGAACGCATCTATGCAATTTGGCAACTGGTTAGACTCTGTTAAAATTGATGCAGGACAATTCTGGGCATGGAATGCAGATGCAAACTTCACAGAGAACCTAGTTCCAGGATACATCTTGCCAACTATTGAAGCTGCAAGCTTCAATCTTGATTTGTTCAGAGCTACAGGGGAAATGGATTACCTTATCCTTGCTCTCGGTGCAGGACGCTACATCATGAGCTTAGTGACAGAATTAACACCTAACCATTTAGCATTTTCACCACTTGATCGTGGAATTCATGAAGCTGCCATGGCAGGTGAATTTTTCATGGATATAAATCAGGAACTCTTACTAGATCTCTTTGGAGATACTGTAGCTGGTTTAGCTAATCAACTGTGTTCAATGGCAACAGCGGTTAGTGATGGATATGCATGGGGTAATTCTTTAGGATTGACTGAGGTTGTGGTCCATTTCTTGGCAAGAATAGAAAGTGAACCAGATGATCTGTATGACTATCAAGAATATGCAGCAGGTGGTGGAAATTACCTTGCAGATGCACTCATCTCAGGTTTAGATCCATGGACAGAAACTGAAGAACCATTCGAATACTATGTAGGCTCTGGTATCGCAGGCGTCAGTCAAGCTCTGGGAGACCTTGAAGATTTACTAGAACTCGACTTTGCTGCTGCGTTATATGATAATGGGCAAGAACTCATAGACAATTCGTATCTAACAGGACAAGGAAGAAACTGGAATGAACCAATATGGACAGTAGACACAGATGCCCTTGCAGAATCTGTTAATTATGAATATGGACTGTCAGGGATTCTAGTTGCTCTAGGTGAGTCTTACAAGAATTATGGTAATCAGTCCACTATGGATGCCATAGATGAAGCAGTTGCATGGACAACAAATAGTCTACTATTAATCGCTGATCCTAGTGTTGAGAATGGTGCTTGTGAACTAGCATTGGCTGATGTGATTCAGTCCATGCTCTATATTCATTCAATAACACCTGTAATTTTCGTGGGATACTTTGTGGATCCAATGACATCTTTGTCAGGGGCCGCATTTACAATCTCAGGCTATGTCCAGACTCTGGGTTATTATGCAAGAGGTGTTAACCTTACAACTGAAGAACAAGCATGGTACATCTTAGATGCGCCTCAAACAGAAACAATCCCTGTTGGAACAATTCCAGAACCTAGTGTCGAAGTTGTGAATTGGGATGTGACACTCTTACTTCATGGTACATTCGATATCACTGTAAGTGGAGATTCTATCAATGCTGGAGAAGGATCAAATACTGCAGAGGTAGTTGTAACTGACGTAGGCGTAACGAAGATAGGAGGACCTTATGATCTAAAAATGCAACATGGCCTTATCGCACTACAAGTAGGAACGGAATTCAATAATGAAACCCTTTACAATATTGGCGAGAATGTCTTTCTACCAATTCAGGCTGAATATGTTGATACCAATCAACCTGCATATAATGCATCATTGCAAATTGGTGATAAGGGATTAGCTGTAATCGATGATGAAGGTGTGGGATATATTGTCTTCACTAACATGGAACCAGGTACCATAGAAATTCCGATTTCCTTGAACTATGACAAGATGTCAGGAATTACGGATGGAGTAAGTGGTCTCAATCTTTCACTGACATTCACAAGCCTCGAAGTACGTAATGCCAATGTAAGCACAACTGTATCTGAAGCAGGTGCTTATGTTACATTCATGGGCAGAGTCTACTACTCACATAATGATATGCCAGTAGCAGGTGCATCTGTTGCATTGGATGGAGAAGTCAAGGCAGTAACCGATAGTAATGGTTACTATACATTTACTCACACAGAAACGACACTAGGAGAGAGCAATCATACAGTAACAGCAACTACGGATGCAGATAACAGGATTACATTCTGTACCCAGAGTCAGACATTTACTATAGAATGGGTTGGTTTTTGGAATCCCGTAACAATGGCATTAGCTGGAGGAGCTATTATCGGTGCTGTCATCGTGGTCATTGTAGTCGTATTTAGACTCAGAAAACGAAATGCATAGGATAGAAGTTTAGCTATGAGGGATCAAGTGAACACTGATCCCTCTAACAATTTTTTCTCTAATGACCAAGATAGTTTTTGATGCTATGTTGTCTTCTTCTTCCTAGTACGCTTCTTTGTGGGAGCTACAGCTATCTCCTTTTCTTCTGGTTCTTTCTCCGACTTTTTGGATGTCTTTTTCTTTGTTGTTTTCTTCTCCGTTTCCTTTTTCTTCTTCGTTTCCTTCTTCTTCTTCTTTACTGGTTTCTTTAAGACAGCGATTGCTTTTAGAGACTCAAAGTCGGGATCAATATCAATATAGTTTAGGAGGAGCGCTCCAAGAAGTAAGAAAGGAGCAAATATAGGTGCCCACCAAGTCAGACCGAAGACATTACTTCCAGTTGCATGGAAGGAGTAATCCATTATGACACCTAGAAGTAGTGCTGATAAGGCTTGAGAAAAATTGAAGGGGACGCCTTTGAATCCCTCATAGATTCCTGCTCGGTTCTGACCTGTTTTTAGCTCATCCACATGTGCAATGTCAGCGGTCACTATGTAGCTTAATAGATAGTAAACAGCCATACATGCAGCCATTGGGATAAAAATAACAATCCCTATCGCAATTGGAGATACATAGTGGGATAGTTGAGCCAAGAATGGTAAATCGATAAGCATGATTGCTAGTATGACCATTGATAGTATCAATGATCTACCTTTACCCAGGCGATTGATCGCTATGATCCAGATGTATAGAAACACCATGATCGAAATGACTAATGCTAATGCAGGAAGTAATAATTTATCAATTGTATCGAGAAGAAGCACATTTTGGGCAAATCCTATAATCTGAGCTGTGATTGCAGTGAACGCAAAGGAAAGGAAACTTATCGATAACATCCAACCAACGTAATCTCGATTACGTAGGGCGACCATAGTTTCGTTAACTAGACTTCGCGTTGGAATAACGATATCCGGACCTTCTCGAATCCAAATGATAGAAGGAATGAAGAATAAAACCTCAATGATGCAGAACGCGAGCAGTAGTGAAGTGCCTAATTCACTAAGACCTGCAGGTGGTCCGACAGCAAACAAGTAGACTGCAAGAATCCCCATCGCAATTCCCAAACCAGTACCAATCCAATTTGAGGTGTTTTGTAGGCTGGAAACGATAGGTCGATCATTTTCATCTGTAATCTCTGGCATCCATGCCTGAAATGCAGTAAGAAGAAATGCATAGAAGAATTTGGTCAAACAGATGAATAATGTGTAGTATCCAAAGACAAGAAGTTCAATAGCAGGGTCTGATGTGTTCATGAACCAGTTGGGAATAAATAGCATGAATGTAGCAATGGCCAAACCAGGAGCACCAAAGATGACAAAGGGTTTCCTCCGACCTAAACCTGTGTCGACCTGATCACTGATGTATCCTGTTAACCAGTGGGTCAGACCTATCACTACATATGAAAGTGACAATGCAATACCTGAAAGAAGCCATGAGAGCTCGAAAAGAGCCCCATAGATATAGAAGACTGTAAGATCTGTAACTGTTAGCAACAGCGATGAACCAAATCGTCCTATTCCATACACGAATTTCTTGAATGCTGACAGCAATGCCTCCACATCCTATTTCGCGAAAATAACCCTACAATGTTAAAATGTGCCTAGCTTTGATTTAAGTCTGGTGTACAACTGTAAGTACAATACTAATTTTGTCTTTGGAATTTATCTAATAGTATTGATATCCTGAGCTCATATCTTCATAACTATCCTTACGAATCAAAAGGCAAGCAGCTACTAAGAATATAATGCCAATTCCAAAGAGAAACATTGTAGGGAGGTCAACTGATGGAAATACGAGCCCTGGGGGAGGGGTCGTTCCTTCGATAGTTGTAGTTGTTGTCGGCGCAGTAACTTGTACAGTAACTGAATCAAATCCACTATTTCCACTTGTATCCCACACAGTGAGTTTAAGGAGATGGATTCCTATTGGGAGAGTACCAAGATCAACTGAAACGACATTTCCATAGAGAGGCCCAGACATAATTACTGTGTCACCTCGAGTGACAGAGTAGTAATATGGAAATATCTCATATACTTGCCAGATGAGTCTAGTCAGTCCATCACCCTCAACAATCACCAGATTGTTGGGTGTACTGAATCTCGGATTAGTAGTATCAACGGTAGTCACAGTGACCTCATCTGTAGCTACATTGAGATTCATATCTATCACTCGCAGAGTAACATTATGTGGTCCTAGATTTAATGAAACGGTCTCTGGGAGTGGAAATTCAATTGTATGACTTTCCCACTCATTCTGCACAACTGTCACATTGTCAACAATGACTTCATACCTGTATGGGTATAGTTCTGTCACATTCCAAATAATACCCCATCCAGTATCACCAGCCTCGAAGGGGAAGTCCTCAATGTCATAATCAAAGACAGGAGCATCTGTATCAGAAATCCAAGGAGCGACAGCCGTATTACTCCATGAAGAATGCTGTGGTTCAATAGGTTGCCATTTCATGACCCAGAAATAGTCATAATAGGTGCGAATCTGATTTCCAGTATATGCGCCCATAACATGGATTCCTATTGATGGCCGTAGGGAGATTTCGTAAGTTAATGTCCCTGAAACTGTATTGATGCCATCAGTCAGACTGACCTGTCCCATCGGTTGTACAGAGAGTGTGTAGTTTCGATAGTTTACGTGAACCTGCCCAACTGTACCAAATTCATCAAAATCTTCATCTCCAACAGTATGAAGTATTAGATTTTGATTGCTATCCTCGAGATCAATGCAGACTGCACCGTTAATTCCGAAGCTATCAATTGCAGAATGCCCGAAGCCAAAGTAGCTATACCTGTAAGCAAAGTTGTTGTAAGTATTGAATCGCATACTCGTTCGCAATTGGTATCCACGGCGGGGAAGTTCTGTTGGAGTAGCTATCGCTAGATGATCCCACGTGTATCCTGCATCAACGATGAATGATCCGACTCCATCTTCAAATGTTGGTAAAGGCCCAGTGTGATTCCACTTTGTTGAATTGAATGGACTTTGAAAATCTTCGAAGAAATCAAACGTAGATTCACCCTTGCTTTCCGAAACAGCAAAATCGTTTCCATAATACATGAAGATTGTTGTAGTGTGATTCAGGTTCTCCTCTATCCGTACCCAGAATGTTGCATAATCTGAGACTTGCGTTGTTTCGATCCAGTATGAATAAGTTGTCTCTTCATCAGGTCCTGTGAAGCGGATGTCACTGAAATCTTGACTACAATTTTCACCACAGTAGACATCCATTCCAGAATCAGTTCCATAAGAGTAATGAACCTTGATTTGTATCTGATAATTAATCCCTGCCCCCTCAGCACCAGAGATATTGTGAGATTTTCTGTACTTCCATCCTGGTAACCATGAATCAAATGATGAAGCGATAAACTGATGGTCTTCATTAACTTGAACATCGGGATGAAATGAAAGTCCTTGAGCAGGAAATATTCCAATTAGCAAACTAACACAGAGTAGGTAACAGATACACTGTCTTAGAACTCCTTGCACTTACTACACACTTCCTGGTGAATAATGAAAACCCCCAATCACCAAGTGTATCTAGTTGTGAAATCTATTAAACGCTACCATAATAATTGAATAATCAAAACTGGATATGAGAGGAAATCATTTGCTACAACCATTGAGCTAATAACATCCAGATGCAATTCCTCAGATATGCGGAATCTCTGTGTAGTTGGTCTACTTTTTCTGGTTCTAATGTTTCCAATCAATACCCCGGTAGAACTAGATGAATCTACAGACAGGATGATTCTAGCTCAAGATGATGTCATTGAGAGAAACTGGTACATCAACTTAGTCCTCGTAAACTATGACTCGTCACTTATCCAAGAGAATGCCCTTCTTTCGGGATTGCCATCAGAGAGAGTACACGATGCAGATCCAATAACCATAATCTACAATATTCACTACGAAATATACTACGCAGATGAGTCGTATGAAGATTCAATTAGACAGCTAATACATGAGAATTCCATAAATGGTACTGCAACAGGTACGCAACTTGATGAAGCGGCACTCCAATACCAGAAAGAAAATATCAATGATCCTCAGCAAATCTTCTATCCAAGAGATGGCAGGAGTATTGATGCGGATACAATTGAAGAATGGTTGCACCAGAATCCGTACATCACACCTCCTGGACTTGGATACATGTTCTACCTGTTCAATTTCACTGAGTTTGATTCCGCAGATCATACATTGGAGCATTGGTATGATTACAACCCAATGGACATCGATACAGGTGAGAAACAAGACTGGTTCAGATTAGAGTGGGATAATGCATTAAATCAGGATGTCAAATTCGAATATCCAGGATTTGGTGGGCGACACAATTTGTATGTTCTTGACCCTTCTGCGGATCAATGGTATTTGAGATGGGCAAGGATCTGGTGGGACACTCAGAATGACTATGAGTATATGTCAAAGGATCTAGATCAAAAAGTAAGCGAGATTGATCTATCAACTCCGTCAGGTGTGTCAGCCTTGAATACATATCTCAATCAGTATATTCAAGACCCTGTGGAATATTTGTTCGCCCCAGCATCTCCAATGAGTGCACAGAATGATGTGACTGCTTTCGTCGAAACAGGCTATCTCAAGAGCTTGGTCATCTGTATGGATGTGGCGAATGGAACATCTGTTGAAAGCTTGGAATGGGTCACAAACGCTGAGATTCAAAAGAAACACCTTCAAGAGTTGTTACCATTTATTAACTGGACAGTCGATGTGGAGTTCTTGAATATTGATGATAGTCCTGAATGGACCGACATCTTTTGGGATTATGCAGAGGTTATAGATGGAAAGACCATCGTTGATGGTTATGCGATGTTTGATGCGATACGTAATAACATGAGATGGAAATATGTAGACATCTTTGATGAAAACATCAATGTCTTTGGTGTTGTCTTCATCAAGAAAAATATGGAGATGCATGTCTATGGTCGTCAATACACCGGACTTGGTGGAGGCGGTCAGACTGTTGTCTGGAAAAGCTGGGAGAGGTATTACCGACCTGATGGTGTAACACCAAAGTCTGGGATTTCATTGGTTCAACTCCATGAAACAATGCACGCCATAGGGCTAGGACATACATGGAGCGTTGATCATTATGTTGCAGACTTCTCTTACACACCCATGGGATATTATGCAAGGTATAATGGAACAGGCAAGTTCGACCAGAACTGGGTGCAAGGAACATACTTGGATCAAATGGAAGGAAACCTCTGGCTTGATTTTCAAGAGAAAAGAGAACTAATGAGTGCAGTTCCTCGTGAAGAAACTGTAGCTGCTGAGAACCATATACTTGTTGCATTTGATGAGGCGAGAGACCTCTATAACCAGATGGACTGGCAAGGATGTTATGAGGCTCTTTCTGGTATAGATGAATGGATAGACCGGTTTATGTATAGCATGACAGATGATGAGGCACCTGAGATAATCAAATGGGGTTTTGATGGCAGCATCTTCGCTGAGAATATAACGGTCTGGGCGACAGTTATGGATGACTTCTCAGGTGTTGATAATGTCACTGTTAATGTTCTCGTTGGCACTAGTAAGTATCTATACGAATGTGTGTTTTCTTCTGGTAATTGGACCGCGGAGGTTGAGCAACTCCCTGTAGACATCTATGTGGAAATCTGGGTTGAAGCGACTGATAGAGGATTAAATACAGCTGTGTCGGATTCGATAATCTACGAGGGAGAATATGGTCCGTATAATCCTTTGATAGATCCAATAATAATAGGCAGTCTTGTTATAGGGGCTTCTGCAGTAGTCATCGTGTCATTCTGGTTTTTCAGAAAACGGAGATTAGTATCAAATTAGATAGCGAGCTACCTCACAGCACATTTTTATTTCACCGTGTAATGCTTCAGAAGTTCGCGTGGAGGGGATATGTGTGGATTTCACATATCCTTTCAAAGAAGCCAATGAGTTGGGTGAGATGCAAATAGGAAGAGGTCACTACTTGGTTATTTCGTGTGCTTTCTTTGTTGTGCTTTTTACCGTGTCAATGATTCAGGTAGAAAACATGGCCGAGATAGAGGGTTACTCATTAGAAGACACTGAGAGATTCTTTGCACAATCAGCTGTGTCACCACCAGAAGTTCTGTGGAATGATACAATTGGTACTGTTGAAACAGAATACTTCAATGACATAATTGTCTGTGAGAATGGAGATTATGTCGCAGTAGGTTGGAAGAATGTCGGTGCTCCGACAGGATTCGATGGATGGATAGTACGAATGAATTCATCCCATGACGTTGTTTGGGAGAGAACATATGGTCATCCCAATGACGATCTATTTAGAGGTGTCGTTGAACTCTCAAATGGTGACTTTGTAATCTGTGGAGATTCTGAAAGAACTGATCTTGATGGTGATTTTTGGCTGTTTAGAGTAAACAGTACTGGACACTACGACTGGGACGGAACTCAATGGAACACTACATACGGTGGGGGTGCAAGAGAGAGATGCTTTGGAGTCGTTGAAACTCCGGATGGAGGGTTTGCGATGTGTGGTGAAACCCTAAGCTACGGACCAGGAGGATTAGATGCATGGCTTGTAAAAGTAGATAGTACTGGAAGTTACTTGTGGGATGAAACATATGGAACAACACTTGGATCGGAATTATTCTATGGTTTTACTCTATGTGAGTTAGGTTTTGCTTGTACAGGTTACTATTATGAAAGTGGAATTACTCCAGGTGTGAATGGATACATAGTTCGTACGAATTCAACAGGTTTTGAATTATGGAACAGTAGTATCGGATATTCCAGTAATGACTATCTGGACAGCATTATTGCACACAATGATGGTACATTTACTGTTGGTGGAGAAGCGCGAATCAGCGGGACATATCGCTACTGGGTTGCACACACAAATTCGACGGGATATATGACTTCATCTTCATTGAGATATGGAGGAGCCACTGCTGAACATTATGAAACGCGTATGTTGAATGACGGAGGTTTCGTAAGTGTTGGTTATATTGGGCTGTCACCTTCTACCGACCTTTGGGTTCAGAAACTTGATGCTGACCTAAACTTTGTTTGGGACATTCATGTTGGTGATACACTTGACGACATTGGTTATACAGTAACCCAAGCTTCGGACGGTACAATAATTGTGGCTGGTGATACAGGGAACTATGGTGCTTTGTCTGGTGACGATGGATGGATACTTGAGATTTCCAATCCTCTTTCATGGGGACCTGCACCAAGTGATCAGCAAGTTGAAGCAGGAACACAATTCAGGTATGACATTAACGCCTCAAGTACTAACGGGATTGATGCTTGGTGGTTAAATGATACAACATCATTTTCTATCGACTCTAATGGAGTGTTAACAAACTCAACAAGCTTAGGCACTGGGTCCTATCCTCTAAGAGTCTTCGTTAATGATACGATTGGAGATTGGATAGACGCGAATATTACGATTGATGTTGCGGACACTATTGCACCAACCTGGGCTATTAGTGTGACTGACCAGAATGTTGAGTTTGGCGATTCTTTGAGTTATCAGATGACAGCTATGGATGCTGGTGGCATTTCTCAATATAGTGTAAATGACACCACAAACTTCGTGATAGATAATACTGGATTATTGGAAAACAAGACTACAATAGCAGTGGGGATATACGGTCTCAATGTAACAGCTGGTGATGCAAGCGATAATGAAATCTTCGCTGTGTTCAAAGTCATTGTTGCAGATACAACTGAACCAACATGGATAACTCAACCAGCAGATCAACAGATAATATTCGGACAAGCACTATCATTCCAAGTTAATGCGTCAGACCTTTCGGGTATTGCGAATTATTATGTAAATGATACAACGAATTTTGTAATTAGTGCGGTTGGATTAATCACAAATACCACAACACTTCTCGTGGGAGATTATGGTCTAAACATATCTGTTGAAGATATCTACGGAAATACACTATCACGAACAATTAGAATTCGTGTCTTGGCTCAAACAACCACGACACCTACGACCACACCAACAGAAACTGAAACGACACCCACAGATACAACACCTACTACTGCAATAGAGGAACCTCCTGATAATACACTTCTGTATATCATACTTTTTGGTGTAATACCTGCTATTATCGTGGTTGTGATAATTGCTTCTAGGAAACGAAAGGGTGGATAGAAACGGTATGTGGGACGCCTGAGCAAGAAGCTCAGGTCAGTCCCTTTCCACACATGTGGAGTTTTTGTCGTTGATCTCAGGGATCATGTCAGGAAAATCGTCTTCTTCATTACGATGAGGAATATCGCTACGAAGGATGTGCTTGTTTATTCGACGGGGATTTGCTAAGGTCTTCCTCCTCCAGTGAGAGTAGTGCAGCCCAGTCTCAACAGCACTTGAAGGTATTGTTGATGTACATTATTTCTTAATACTCCGCGCGACCGAAGACTAAGTTTTGTACTGACCGGGCAATTATGTATACCGGACTAGTCCTTATAGACACATATTTTCATAGAAAACCTGTTATTGGAATGACCAACAGGATATTATAGATATGTTGCGGAAGTTATCATGTGAGTGCCTCAAGTAATCAACAATTCCGTAGGACACTAATTCAGAAAGTAGTTGTATTAGGCACGAATCCAGCTCTTATGGCGGGATACATTAACCAAGTATCAGGGACTACAATCGCGTATCACCTATACTCAACTCTTGGAGTAGGTATTGGAGTAGCTAGAACCCAAGCGGACTCTGGTGATGAAGTAGTGCTTCAGTTATGGCTCATCCCAAATGATGAGAAAATGCCTGGACTCAACAAGAGCTTCGCCAAAGGACATACTGGTGCGATCATTGTTTTACGAGGGAATGAAACCGAACAATTGGCCGAGATCCTATCCAACATCTCTGAAGAAGCTCACAAGGGCATCTTAGTTGTGGTTGTTGGCTCTGAGAGCGCCGCAGAGAATGCACTGAATGTTGTGAGTGATTCGATTTCATCAGTCCCCCGAATTGATTATCATGTCAATCCTAGAGAGGCTCTTTCTCATTTAGGAAATGCTCTTGTAACAAGAAGAAAGAACCGAATTCCAACTCCGCTTGTTGTATGTATGGCTGAAGATGAGTGTCCAGAATATCACCACGTGCAAGGTTTTGATGACATCCCTGAGTGTTCGATTGAAGAGATCGAATACATCAAAGAAATAGCAATGAAAATCGGTGCTGAAGTAGATATAGAATCAGCTGCAATCAATAAACCCGAAGGCGTTTTTACGGTAAATATCAAGACTGGCGATGTGAGCATATTGCCTGTAAGTTGTCAGCTCTGTGAATCTGACTGTAAGAGAAACTCAGGCATATGTATTGTTGAATCAACTTCTGGCTGGTCATCAGAGGGAATGGGTAAACGTTCATTACTAATCCTTGCGAAAATATGGGGGATTCACTCAAACGAATTACCCAATCATGTGAGAAAACAGATACGATATGCTATTCAGTGTAATAGATTTCTTCCACGAGCCGATTTGAAGATACAAGAGATTGAGGAAGCTATGGAGGCTTTGGGATACGAGAGGTCACAAAAAAGGAAATCACTTCTGGAAGAAGCGAGTGCTCGAGTATCCGATAGAAGAATTTCACAAACTATCTTCGATATGCTAAAGAGAAGGCTAGACATTGTCCATGATAAGATAGCTCGGGAAGGAAACTGATTCATGTCAATGAGATTGATCTCTGTCATCGGCGGTGCAGATTGTGAGAGTAATGTCATAAAGCTTGCAGAAAGATTAGGAGAAGTAATTGCAAGCAAAGGGGTTGCAGTTGTCTGTGGAGGTTTAGGCGGCGTTATGGAAGCAGTCTGCAGGGGAGCAAAGAAATCTAATGGCGTGACTATAGGAATTCTACCTACGCTGGAAAAAGAACATGCTAATGAGTATGTGGACATTGCAATTCCTACAGGTCTTGGATACACCCGAAATTTCCTAGTTGCTCGAACTGGAGATGCAGTGATTGCTATTGCAGGTTCAGCAGGCACACTTAGTGAGATGGCTATTGCATGGTTCTCAGATAAGCCGCTTATAGCATTAGCATCCTCTGGTGGGTGGGCAGGAGAATTGGCGGGTAGGAAATTAGATAATAGGAGAAGCGATGAAGTTTTTTCCGCAAAGACTCCCGAAGAAGCAGTAGAAATTGTTTTTCGAGAACTTGGCTGGGAGTAATGAAAAGGTCTGATTGGAAATGTCTGAGATTGCTCAAGATATTGTTGATGGAAGAACAGAAGTAACTGCAATTGAGATAGACCATCTATCAGAGAGGATAAGAGACCTCTACTACTCAAAGCCAAACGTAGTTCCTATTCCATCAGAGAATGTATTTTTCGTAGGTGATCTTCACGGAGATCTTGGAGCAGCAAAGACAGTTCTTGAAACCTTTACAAGATACGAGGATTATACCTTAGTATTCTTGGGAGACTACGCTGATAGAGGCCCCTATCAAGTTGAAACTGTCAATCTCATTCTAGCACTTGGTATAATTTCACCTGACCGAGTGATTATCCTACGAGGAAATCACGAATCTGAGAGAGTTGCACTACAATACGGATTTTTCATGGATGTTAAAAGAAAACATTCAGATTCTGTCTTCAGAAGTTATATGCATGCATTTGAGGCTTTACCAATTGCTGGACTAAGCAAGAGTGGTGTTTTTGCGTGTCATGGTGGAATTCCTGAAGGAGTGAACTCTATTTCTGATCTATTGACGCCTGATAGACACAACATCAATTTTGAGGATAATACAATCCTACAACTTGTGTGGAACGATCCTGTAGATTCTGAGATATTGTTTGGTAACAACATTAGAGGGGCTAACATCAGAAGTTATGGAAGGAAAGCCTTTGATGAGTTTTCTAAGAATCTTGGGGTTCGTCTGATGTTTAGAGCACATCAAGTCTTTCCAGAGGGTTGCAAGTCGTTTTTCAACGGAAGGTTAGTCAGTGTCTTTAGTACAGAATACAATGGACGGGTTCAACCCAAGATTGCCAAACTTGGAAAAGGGTTATTCTATCAAGCAATAAGCTTGTGATTATTTTCATCGTAGTACGAATTGTCACATTGGGCTAGATTCATAAGGTTCTCTTTTTGGAACACCACGTGATACAGAGGGCTTTATCTAAGCTCTAGCAAGATGAGTTGATTTCCATGGTAAAAGTCGCTGTCGTGAATACAACACCAAAGACAGTCTATGATGATATAGCATGTCTATTAGATCTTGCAGAGTATGAGAAGCATGTTTCAAAGGATGTGGCAACATCAATCAAACTAAATCTTTCTTGGAGCAAATTCTATCCTGCTTGTTCTACAAATCCGTACATCTTAGATGGACTACTAAGGAAGATGGTTGCTGATGGATTTGATAGGAGAAAAATTCAGGCGGTCGAGAACGAAACTGTTGTTACAAATATCTATGCAGGCACCAAAGGGAACAATTGGTACCCAGTAATGAAGAAACACAAAATCAAATTCCTCCCGCTAATCAAGGCTACATACGTCGATGTTAAGCTACCTCGCAAAACACTGGTCCTGGAGGACACCTTCGGAGAGGTTATTGCCCCCAAAGAAATCTTTGGAACAAACATCATTCACCTTCCTACATTCAAAACCCACGGGCATACTCAAATGACTGGAGCATTAAAGGACTCTTTTGGACTCTATCTCACTAAGAACAGACATTTAGCTCATCTAAAGATACATCAGGTATTAGTGGATCTTCTTCTTCTTCAACAGACAATATCACATTCGGAGTTCGTTTTAACAGACGGCACTGTTATGGGAGATGGAGCAGGACCTAGAACAATGATACCAAAAATAGGGAATATCATGATAGCAACAAATGATATGGTTGCTGCAGATACCGTTCAAACCAGAATCATGGGACTTGACCAGAATTGTGTACATAAACTTCAGATAGCTAATGATTTAGGGCTTGGAGAATCTAATCCTGAAAATATAGAGATTGTTGGAGACTACGAGGCATGGGAAGACTTACCTAATCATCATATGAGCCCAGGGAAGAGTCCAGTAATAACCTGGAATA
>JAEORG010000252.1 GCA_016841005.1 Candidatus Thorarchaeota archaeon
AACGAAACCAATCAATATGACTTATGACGAAGCAGCTGCTGTCCAGCAAGGTGCACTATCTGCATTGTATTTTCTAAGAATGACAAATATCCAGAGGAGCCAGAAAATCCTTATCTATGGTGCCTCTGGTGGAGTAGGTTTGTTTACAGTTCAGCTTGCCAAGTACTTCGGAGCAGAAGTGACAGGGGTTTGTAGCACTACAAAAATCGATCTAGTGAAATCTATGGGAGCTGACAAGATTGTTGATTACAAAAAAGAAGACTTCACCAAAAGAGGCGAAATCTACGATATCATTTTTGATACCATTGGAACAAGTCCATTTTCAGGTAGTGTAAGGTCACTAAAAGATGGAGGAATCTATCTTTTTGTTACTTATGGAATACTTAGAAGTATAAGAGCAAGAGTGCACAATCTAACAAGCAGTAAGAAAACAGTATCTAAAATCGTGGAAGAAACAACTGATGATTTGTTGTTCATTAAGAATCTCATAGAGGAAGGTAAACTGAGAGTTGTGATTGATCGAAGATTCCCTCTTGATCAAGCTGCTGAGGCTCACAGATATGTTGAAACGGGTCGCAAGAAGGGTAATGTAATTATCACAATAGTTGACAGTTAGGTAGAAGAGGATTATGAGTACGAGGGGAATTAGCAAAACAATAGGACTCAAAACTAGTGATTTAACTTTCTATTTCTACTATTGACACTCGTACTTACTATCACAGTCTATAGAGAATAGTAGTAGAGTATGGTTAGTTGTTGAGATATTTGGTGCTCCTGAACTTTATATTCATTCAAACCTATCCTGAAACATGAATGAATTTTATCCACCAAATCAATCCACTCCTGAAGAACTGATTTTTGGAAAAGTAAAGATTCGCCCACTGAGAGCAAGCGACAATGAACTTGACTATAAGGCTGTAATTGAAAGCGGATTCAGACCAGAAGGATTCCCCAAAGAGGAGAATCTCAAGGAATTAACAGCTCACGAAAAAGATCATGTTATGAAAAAGGAATTTACTTTTACAATTCTTAATATTGATGAAACAGAATGCTATGGGTGCATTTACATTAAACCAGTAATTCCATTTCTGAAGTTTGCATTCTTTAATGACAGATTTATTGAAGAATTGCAAATACAAGAGAATGATCCAGGTTTTTCTTTTTGGATAACACCGACAGCTCGAAAGCTGAATCTATACGAGAAATTGCTACAGGAATTGCCTAAATGGCTTAAGAGAGAATGGCCCTATGAAAATTGGTATATGTTGGCAATAGGGCCATCAGAAAGGGAGATTGAAACCATATCCAGATTCAAACCAAGTCAGACGTTCCTTCTCCAGATAGAAAATCAGAAATACATACTTTGGAAATTTATCTAGAACACTCGGTTCAATGAAACAATCGCTCATTCAATCATGTATTCGAATAGCCCAATCTCCTGATTCCGCTATCAGATTTCTTTTTGGGTGTAGTCGTCGTTAGTTACAAAACAGAACTCATGGAAACTCACGATTTTCTCAGGAATGATGCAATTAGATTCAAGACATTTTCATCAATAGTTGTATTATCAAGACCTATCCTATCTAGAGTTGATTCTCGTAGTTTCATTTCATCTTCAATGCCCATCAATAACATGTACATGAATTCAACAATCTGATCAGCGTTAAGGTCATTTGATATCGTTCCATCTGCTTTTCCTTTTTTGACTGCATTGATCCATAGAACAGTATTTCTTTCTAGTCTGATATAGAACTCAATCAAATAAGGTTCTTCAAAGTTATCAAGCAATGTCTCATATTGTGGAGTTCTCAGGCGATATTTTGCATCGCTAAGTTGAGCTTTCTTAATTTTTTCATGTAATTCGTTCAGTGATATATTGTGATACTGTATGCGTTTATAGAATTCTCGAATTATTTCATGTGTCAGAGGATTGTGTTTAGCTGCAGAAAAGGCAATCTTATAGAGCTGTATGACCTGTTCAAATCCAGACAAATCATCAGAATAATTCTCTCCATATCGATTAATCAAGTCTTCAATTTTCTCGACACCAAGTCCGAAGAAAATGGCATCCTTATTTTTGAAATAGTTGTATA
>JAEORG010000253.1 GCA_016841005.1 Candidatus Thorarchaeota archaeon
ACCTCTTCTTCAATGATGTCTTCTTCAATGAGACTCTTTCTCATTACAACGATTTCTTCTTCTTCTCTAACTGTCCGCTCAATCTCTTCGTAACCCATCTTCTCATAGAAATTCTTCTGTGCTTCAACTGCACCATATACTTCAATCTCTATGAAATTGGCATTCATATGATCTAATAGATTCTCTCCATACTCAAGAAGGCGCGTCCCAATCCTTCGATTTCGAAATGAGTTTCGAACTGCTACACGACTGATTACACCAATATGACCTCTCACCTGCACGCGCATACATCCAACAACAGTATCTCCAACAAGAGCTACATATTGCGTTCCCATCTGTATATGTCGGGATATCTTCGATAGATTTTCTTGTAGTGCACCTGGTGTGCGTGAGAGTTGTTTCTTAATCGGGGCATATGCCTCTTTTATGATCTCTCGTATTGTATCGACCTCTGAGAGTTGAGCACGACGAATGACAATCTCAGCATAGTTGTATATTGGAATAACCACCTTTCCTTTTTGTGCGTGTAAGTGTAATGTCGCAATGACATATATCATTTGGGCATCGGACTCATAAGGAGAAAGAACCACTGAATATGTAGAAATGGATTCGAATTTAGCTGTAAGAGCACTTGTAAGTAAAGACAAAAAATGGGCAAAAGATCTATGGATTAGATCTTGGAATGCAGACAATGTCGTAAGTGTAGGTCATATTCATTATCTGAATGAGTTGAATGGATTTGTTGCAGAGTCTAATGGAGAACGTGTTGGCCTCCTTACATACATAGTAGATAACAGACAGATGGAGATAGTGACTCTCGATAGTTTAATGGAAGGAGTAGGGATCGGGACAGCGTTGGTAGATTATACGTTAGCTGAAGCAAAGAAAAGAAAATGCAATCGAGTGTGGCTTGTAACTACGAATGACAATACAGAGGCATTAAGATTTTACCAAAGAAGAGGATTTGTTATCCAGAAGATTAACAGAGGAGCAATTGAAGAGTCTCGAAGATTAAAGCCGAGTATTCCACATGTCGGAAACCATGGAATACCAATACGCGATGAGATAGTGATGGAGTACATGATATAATTCGTGCAGATGTAGTGAACAGCTTTAATAGCTCTGGCGTAATGATTCATCTTGTCGAGGTCGAATCGCAATGGATGAAAGCGAGGATAAGGATATAGCAGAGTCACAGAAACTCAGCAAAGAAGATAAGAAGCGAATACAGGATGGCGCATGTGTCAACTGTGCCATTGTAATGTTCCTCTTCATGTTCGTAATGATGGTTGCATTGGTTTTGTAATTTGAATCCATGTTTAGTTATTTTGTTAAGAATTGATATTGAATACAGAAATAAGAAGTGGGAGGAGCCCAGAAGGGCTCATCCTATTTTTTATTCTTCATCTTCATCATCATCACCAAGGCGCTTTGGTGCCCCTAGGCGACGACTTGAGTCGATTGAAAGACGATCTGAATCAGGTGCAGAGAGGTCATGTCCTTGCCTTCCTTCTTTGATCCCCTCGGATCTCTCACTAGCCCAAGATTCACCCGGATCAGGAGTTGCCTCAGCAATATCCTCATCCACATCTTCGGGGGCAAAGGTCTGTCCTTCCTCACGAGCTCGTTCAACGATACGTTCTATTCTTCCTCGCTTCAAGTAATAAAGCATGGACACTATAGCAGCTAATGGAAAGGCAATTAGTTTCGAGGAGTCTCTAAATACCCAGGTTGCCAATTGTGCTTCTTCAGTTGCAACCCAGCCACCAAACCAAGCACCAATTGTAGGAGCAGTTGTGCTGAGGGTTATAATGCTATCAACGAAGAAGAAGCTGCTTGCAAGGAAGAATGTTGCAAGAGGACCAAAATCACGTAATCGAGAGCGTGAGCCTTCTACCGATGCTGTAATTGTACTTCCTATTCCACTTAAAGCGTAAACCAAGAAGAACAGTGACATGAGAATGTCTGCAAGCTGTATACTGGGAGCGCCTGTTCGTCGAAGGACATTGAATAGAAAATAGCCTGCATAGACTCCTATAAAGAGGACGAGAAGAGCTATATTCAAAGCTGCACCTCTCTTGGCATATCTGAAGAATGCGAGGAGTGAAATTAAACAGAATAACCCCATCATGGCATATGCAATTAATAATGGTAGAGATTGTGTTTGTAAATTCGTCAGAGCATCTGGGAACATTCCTACAACTGTAGTGCCTATCCCCATGAAATCAGTCGGGATGAAGACTAATGCAGCAAGAGCTTCTACTGCAATGATTCCAAAACCAATTATCAGTATGAAAAAGCTTCCAATTCCTATTGCTACTCCACCTTTCTTAGGTTCTGCAATGGCTGCTAGAGTAAGACTTGTTCTTGAAGATAGGAATGCCTGAAATGCAATCCAACCCAACCATCCAAAGACAGCAAAGAAGTACAGTGCTTCACGACCTAGCCCTACTCCTAGGAAGACAGAGATCGCAAATGAGATTGCCATCCATACGGCGCCTTTCAATTCTGTTACTCTTCCTCTACCTCTACGTGTTATCCATAAGTTATCCAGTCCAATACCAGTGAATAATGTCCCCAAAGCGAAGTATATTGCACCAGTTGCGCCAACGTAGACAAATGTAGTTGTGAGTATGGTTTCATATCCTGTGCCAACTGCTCCGGATATAATTATTGAGAAGTATAGACCCAGAAAAGTAGTTGCTACAAATACTATCAAGTATGCCACATAGCGGCGAGTTCTAAAGAAGACCCCAAGGCCTTCAATCATATTCGAAAGAATCGGGATTTCCAAGATATAACCTCCCTAACGCTAAGAGCCTAAACGGACGGGAGGATATAAGGTTTCCATTGTTGTTATTTGGGTCAAATTCAGAACGGAGAAAGACTGAACATTGTTAAGCTTTGATTAAGGATACGATTGATGTATTAGGCAACTTTTTATGGCTGGGACCAGACCATGATTTGTGACCAGTAGCTGGCGGGGCCTAGTTTTCGTAACATGCCCTCATTACACAAACTCCCCCCTCCTACCACAAAGCCTCGATGGCTCTGGTCACACCTTCTGCATCTCTACCAACTCCATCTAGAAGAGTATTTTAGAATAGAATAATCTGTGATTATGAGGACCTTTCAACATGTATAACAACGACAGAACTCAAGCCACCTGCCCATATTGTGGGAATACGTATAATTACTCCCGGGATGAGATGCAAGAAGGAGGGCTTGTTTCATGTAGGGGCTGTGGTAGTATAATTGAAACCCAACGCAAGCCAGCATTCGATACAACCGCGACCAGAACAAGTGGAACAACCTATACTCAACCACCTCCGACTTATAGAAAATCAGGATCGACGGGGACTACGATTGGATGTGCGATTTGCGTCGTGCTACTCATAACACCTCTTTGGATGGGAATCCCAATAGCAATATGTTTAGGACTATGGTATATGCAACAAAATAAAGAAGAACCAAATCAAACTTGGTAGATATTTGATTGGATGTTTCAATGGATTCAACTTATATTAAAATCAGAATAGATTGTAAAGAGGAATTCTAGATGCAATCACCAGAGCTAATACTTCCACTCTCTGTTGCAGCAGTGATAACAGGTGTTACACTTATCGTTATAGTAAGGGCATGGTGGAAATCGCGGATGCTTCCAACTCTGTTATACACTCTCGCGATTGCTTGTTTCAGTGGGATGGCACTGGACTTGTTATTAGATCAGACCTTCCTGCCATTTCGTGATTGGTTCATTGAAATCAATGGTCAGGTCCTTTGGATGTCAAATATTCTCTTGGCATTCTTTATTGTGGGCGGATTCCTCTTCTGGTATTTTGCAATTATGTATTCCCAAATGGACTCACTTCCTAGAAGTGCGCTATTTGTTACTTTCATTACTGGAGGGGCATTTCTTGGAGAGATTGTGAAATCGTCATGGTCTGAACAAATCCCTCTCATTGTTGAGGCTGTTGCCGCCGCAGTTCTCATCTATGAAATCATCAAGTATGCACGTGTTGTTCGTGGAGTTACATTTGATGCGCTAGAGAAACGAAGAGTCAATGAGTATTTCCTTGGATTTCTCCTGTGGATAATTGCATTGCCAATAGGAATCATCTTTGGTGGTTTAGGAGCGGAGTTTACATTTGTCGCAAATCTCTGGCCAGTGCCTTATTCTTTAGGTCTGTTGTTAATTGCTTATACTGTTGCTTTAAATCCCCGACTTCTCTTTATTAGTGAAGCCAGGCCACTAGATTTCCTTATTCTAGATAAGAATGGCATACTTGTATTTACACATCGCTTTGATGACTACCATGGAAGTATCGACTCAGAGTTGATGGGGTCGGCAATCTCAGGTATAATTTCACTCATTAAGGAAATGCTCGCTAGCGAAAAGGAGCTTGCACGAATTGATCATGGAGATACCAAGGTATTGTTAGAACATGGTATCTACACGACATGTCTGTTGATTGTTTCAAAAGAAACTGCAAGATTTAGACAGTCACTTCGAAATGCCATGATGGAGTTCGAGTCGAATTATAGGGAAGAATTGATTCGTGAGAGTGCAATGGTGTCCGCATTCACACCCTTTAAGACTCGGGTTGAAGAGATGTTCCTCTAGTCAATCGATGCATCAAGAGGATTCAGATTGCCAATCAATGTCTTGTTTATTTGGGATGTTCGAGAAGAACTCAGAGAATATCTGGAAAAGGGGTTAACAGGAATCCCAGATCTAAACCTAGTTTTTCCATCACCTCCAGAAGAAGAGGAGTTCATGAAGAACATAACATCAGCAAATATAGTAGTTGGGTGGCGGCCATCTGAGGAACTTCTTAATCAGGCAGAGTCACTTGATCTCTTCATCAATCCTGGAGCAGGAGTTCAACATCATATCGAACGCTTTCGAGAACTAAATATAACTAGAAAGATTGTATTGGTGAACGGACATGGAAATTCGTACTTCACTGGTCAGCATGCGGTAGCTCTTCTTCTTAGTCTTATGAATAAAATTCATCTTCATCATCAATGGATGGTTGAAGGTTTTTGGAGAAGAGGCGATAGCTATGCAAAGTCAACACCTCTACGGTGGAGAAAAGTTGGTCTTCTAGGTTATGGAGCAGTCAATAGGAATGTACACAGATTCCTCTCAGGTTTTGATGTGGCATTTCATATTCTCAAACGAAGCTGGAGAGGAGACGAAGAATTCCCAACTCCCGTGAAAAGATATACATCAGATGGACTTGAGGAATTTCTCACGGCTGTCGACATACTAATAATCGCGGTCCCCCAGACTGATGAAACTGAGGGACTATTGGGAGAACATGAGTTAAAGCTCCTTGGAAAAGATGGACTGCTTGTTAATATAGGAAGAGGATCAGTGATTGACCAAGATGCACTATATTCAGTATTGAAGTCACAGAGTATTGCTGGAGCTGCTGTTGATGTCTGGTATGACTATCAGCCAGAAGAAGATGAGGAAGGAAAGAAATACCCCTATACTCAACCATTTCACGAACTGGATAATATTATCCTCTCTCCCCATAGAGGAGCATCGCCTATGGATGATTTACATAGATGGAACGAAGTCATCGAGAACATCTCTCGTTATGCAGAAGGTCGGAGAGATTTTCTAAATCAGGTCAATCTTACTAGAGGATATTGAGTAAGTCACAGTGTCACGAGAAACACGATAGAATCGAAAATGCATATTCAGCTGAAACTTATATGGAAGCGACGAGTAAGGGATGGTAGGTATTCGTCACGCTAGAGGGTCAGTCAATATATTCATGATCGAGATGCAACATGATTTGATTGTTCTTGAACCAAAGGCTGAAGAATAGATTTGCTTTACGGAGGAGGAGAAAGTGGAGAAAAAGTCCTTTGCTCTCGTTGTTATGCTAATACTAATTGCCCAGCCATTGGTAATCACTTCAAACATTACCTTTCAAGGGTCGCAAACCGCGCTTCAGGAGAAGAAGGCTATAGTTTTATCGCAAGATTATGGCACTCGTCTTACTTCTGATGAACATCTGAATCACGTACCTATTGTAATTAACAGTACTCTTGATTTTACATTACAATCATGGCCAGGTGATGGAACAGAGGGAAATCCCTTTGTAATTGCGGGTCTTAATATCACCTATAACCATCCTGACTATCTGATCAAGATTACTAATGTCGACGATTACTTCCTCATTGAGGACTGTTTCCTTCGTCAACTTTCAGGTAGTGGAAGTGTCCTGCTTGAGAATGTAACTCATGCAAAGATTCAGTATGTCACCATTATGTCTGAGAGCGGAGGAATTGAT
>JAEORG010000254.1 GCA_016841005.1 Candidatus Thorarchaeota archaeon
ACGATAGGAAGGAAATCTAAGTTCCCAATCGAGTTCACGTTTCGCTTTTTCATTTGTAACAATACAGTTCATATCCATTGTTTCAAGCAATTGCTTTCCTAAAGCAAGTCTTGCAACAAATTCAGGAATTGTCCGCGGTATTGGCATACCAGCACATGCAGCCATATATTCTGAAAACTCTCTTGTTGTACATGGAGTATCATCTGCAATGATGAATTTCTCTCCCACGGGTTGTTTCTCTATTGCCAACAAGAAAGCATTCGCACAGTCCTCAACGTGAATTCGAGGAATATAGTTATCCCCCTTACCAAAAACACCAAAACGACCGGTCATCATCATCTCGTACATCATCATGAAATTACCTCCCGGACCGTATATCTGACCAGGTATCATCTGAATCATAGGTTGACCACGAAGAGTTGCATCTTTGATGACAGCATCCGCACCGATTCCAGCACGTGCAATTCCGAATCGTTCGATTGGCCACGTTTCGTCAGCGACTTCCCCCGGACTAGTCCGGTAGCTCGTTCCTAGAGTGATAATGGTTGGGCAATTGAACTTATACCCAATTGCAAGAGCATTTGCAACAAACTTTGTGGTGTTCTCAGTTATTCTCTTAAATGCTGATTTTGACATTCTCCCGAACTGTAATGGCATGGCTATATTCACAACAATGTCAACGAAATCTAGGGAAGACATGAGATCATCCAGGTCGAGAAGGTCACCAACAATTGGATCAACTCCAAGAGATTGTAATTCAGGCACTTTGGATTTATCTCTCGTGAGAACAGTAACTGTATGGCCTTGATCTAACAGAAGTGGATAGAGATGAGATCCGAGTAAACCAGTTCCTCCAAGAAGTAGCACTCTCATCATTACATACCTGATTGCTAAAAGACTTGAATCCTATTGGGTCTTTTGAATTTTCAAGCATTCGAAGATTATGAAGTGTGTCCACCTATCAGCATCGAATGCTAAGAATCGGGGATTCTCTTGAATCACCTTCGGTGGCGGAGTGGGTTCGACAATCTCAGAAATTACAAAACCTGCATCCTTCAGAGCCTTGCTGTATTCGGCTAGTGTTCTGTCAATTTGCCAAATTTCATACCCACTCCAACCGATGAGTACTCCACCGGAATCGAAGTAGCGGTCAATAGTCTTGAAGTATCTCTCCTCTTGACGTTGAGAATCTAGAGGGAGTTTGAAATCGTATGCACGTGCTCCTCCAAATACAGGGTGAGTGTTAGACCAGATGAAACGTCCATCATCCTTTAGGCTCCTACTAATCTCTCGAAACGTCTGCTTATAGTTAACAACATCCGCCATGACAACATTCGACACAACAAGATCGAAGCTCCTATCATCGAAAATTGAGAGATCGTCTACTGAGGTTTGTATAAAAGAGCACCCGAGGGGGTTCTCAGATTCTCGCTGTTTGCAATACTCAATAAAGGGACCTGTAAAATCAACACCTGTAACTTCAGCCCCCAAGGAAGCAAGTCTACGAGCTAAATATCCATTCCCACATCCAGCATCAAGAATCTTCAATCCATCAACAGAACCTATTAGACTCATGAGGGAGGGATCTATAACATATCTTCGATTCGGATCGCCGTCATCTTCAAAGTCATTGTCCGCAACTGTCATCCAATGGTCACTAAACCGATCCCAAGCGACCTGTGTATCTGATTCTTGTAACTCTGAATCGGGAATAACCGGACTTCGTGGCTCGTAAGCACTGAATTCCTTTCTCAGTTCATGTACACGGTTTTCCAGTTTCAATGATTCATCAAGACTGATTGGTTCGCCCACACGAGGTTCCTTAGGACACCACATTGGCTCCCACGGATCTGAATCCTTCAATGCGGTCTTCAAGTCGTATTTTCCAGTCTGCCATGGATGAGTTCCACAATATTCAGCATAGAGAATATCGTGATGGATTGCATTACATTTTTCACAGTAGAACTCGTAGGCATATGTTCGATCCCAGAATTTCACTGGATGGAGTCTTGGCTTGGTACAATCACCACAGATGAGCTTCTTGCTCTCAGGACACCAGTAGAACCAACTAAAATGATGTTCTTTCCGGCATATGTCACACTTGAAACGAGAATGCCACGTACAACGAAAGACGTAGTTCTCAAATGTGTAGGTTCCATCTCTTATTGGATAAGCTGATTCCACGGCGTGTATCTTCTTGCAATAGTAGCAGGGCTGTGACTTAGCTGGCTCAAAGAAACGCATGAGGATGCAAACGCATCCTCACTTTTGAATAGCTCCCTCAAGAATTTATGCGCTTTCAGAGCGAATCATTCTGTATGCGCCTATACTTGTGAGAGTCACTCCTGCAATCGGTGCAGGTATTATACAGTAGAGCAATCCCAGTAACAGGTCACGTGTTCTAATGATGGTGATAATACCGGGCACAATCCCAATCATCATCACTATTATTGTTATGAAGACTGTCGCTACTGAATTTACAACAAAAGACCCACTCTTTGTATCAGTATATGATGGATTTGCTGCAGTAATACCAATACCAATCATGGCCGCACTACAGATTGTTAGGTAAGCGAATGTACAAAGCAACACAGCCAAGTTAATTGACAGCTCAAGGATTAATGTTGTAGTGATTGCTGGAATTATAGCATAGGGTAATCCGAACAAGAAATATGATGTCAGACGTGCTGCAATGAATCTTAATTCTCCTTTGGGATTACTCTTGAATATCCACATTTGGTCATTGGAATCCATAAAGCCAATTCCACCAAAAGAGATAGCACCAAAGATCGCCATCATCATTCCAGTCATTATAATTGCCATGACTACATCGAAGTATGGATCACCAATATTCTGTCCTATCCCACTGAATCTAAATATGACAGGCATTAAAACAATCAGGAAGAAACCATATCCTAACTTTGACAAGTTCTGTGCTTTACGACCAAAATCCTTGAGAGATGTAGCAACTAATACTCCAAAGTTCCTAGGTAGAACTCTCTTCACTCCTCTAATCAAGAGATTCTCTCGCCCTACAGTAGTGATTCTTTCTGTGCGAGCTCCAGATCGCATAACAAAGAAACGGTCTGCTGCAACGAAGCCTATTCCAACTAGAGATACTACAAACATGAGAACTAAAGCAAAGTCAATCAAAGCAGGAATAAAGAGCCATGAGGCGATGTTTGCAACGAACGATGCTGGTAAGTTAACTCCATTAAAGGAAACAGCTGCCCATGTGATAAAATCAGCAGCCCAAGAAGAAGGCAACAATAGAAAGTAATTGAGACCCATAATCTCCGCAGCCAATGGCATGAAGTATGCTATGGCCATTCCAGGGATTGCAACAATAGGAATTATAGCCCAACTCAGAGCCTTTGCAATATCATTCCCTTTTGTACTCTGTCCTAACCTTGATTGAATCCCTGCCGCCAATACATTGGAGAACCAGAGAGAACCGATTGCCATCAGCACAATCATTCCAAACATCAATAACTGTCCAATAGGAGCGATTTTGTAAGTCATGATGAAGGGTGAGAGAAGAATAGGTGAGAGAAACAGGGTTACAAGTCCATAGAGTGGTATCTTTGCCAAGAATGTTCCAATCAACATATCTCGCGTACTCACATTGTTGCTCAACATTATCTCCCATTGCCCAATCTTAATCTCTTCAAGGGCATTTGAGAGAGGGATGATTGTCAATGCCAACCACAGAAAAAGCAGGATGGACCGCATTAGACCTGGAAACGAATTTGCCAAAATCATATCGAATCCTGCGCCAAATTCAGTCAACAGAAACGATATCACTTGAGGAGCTATGTAGAGTGCCCAAAAAAGTACAAATAATCCAATCAGAGTTCCAAAGAACTTGCGAGACTTCCGTATTTTTGCAGTACTTACCAGAATTTCCGCCTTTGCGATAGCTTTCCAATTACTCAATCATTTTGATCTCCATATTTCCTCCAAGTATATATTATACTCACTAGAATATAAACAATCGAACGGACGCAACAATAAGTACAACTCTGTGCATCATATTGCGCACAATTCTAGAACTCCATCCAGATAGACATTTACATAAAGAACCACGAGATTCATCCTCTGACAATGACTGAAGATACTCATCTGAAAATCCTTGAAGCAATGAGTGCAACTATGAAAGGAAATCCAAGAAGGGCTCGAGTAATTCTAAAACAAGTTCTTCTGGGGGAACCAGAGAATACAGAAGCCTTGATAGCATTAGGTGCACTTCTGAATTCTTCAAAGAAAACAGCAGAGGAAGGAATGACGTATCTGATTAAAGCAGTGAAATTAGAACCATCAAATCCAATTCCTTGGGGGCATCTTGGTGAGTCGCTCCTATTACTAGGTAAATACGAGAGGGCGGAAAAATACATCAAAAAGGCAATTGAGCTAAAACCTGATGATGCGTACTATTGGCACCGACTAGGAATCGTCTATGACAAAGCCAAGAGAAGAAACGAAGCCTTGGAAGCCTTGCATCAGTCAATCGAATTGAATCCTGATGATGAAACAACATGGATCTCTCTAGGTCTTGTATATCTAAGAATGAAAGATGCTGAGAATGCGGTATATGCATTTGAGAAAGTACTAGAATTGAATCCTGTAAATCAAATTGCAAAGGATAGTTTGACGGAGGTCTCTAAACTAAAAGAGGATGATGAAATTTGATTTCGAGAACTATTCCATCTTCAGGCTTTTCTCTAAATACCAAGTAATGAGTAGTCCTTCCACAATTAAAGCACAAAAAACACATGACGCAATAATCACAGTTAGTTGGTTGAAGAAGAAGATATCTTCAGGGGAGGGGGAAATATAGGAATATGGATTATTTAGAACGTCTAAATATGATTCGTATGTAAAATACGAGAAGCATAAGATTGCACAAAACCAGATAATCAGCAACAAGATTGACTGACCGGAAATTATCAGTATCTTTTGCTGTTTCAGGCTTAAGAAATAGATTAGAATAGACCCAACTCCAGCAAATCCCACGAAAAGCCACACAGGAAATAGCATCTCCTACTCCACTCCTAATAAGATTCCTAACCTAGACTTATAATCAAAATGAATCCAGCATTGAGAATCCTTACTCCAAAAGACTTTATTCCAAACGCTGTATCCTAATACAACCATGTGAGGAAACTACGATGACTGGAGAAAGCAAAGTTGAACAGAATGAGGCTATTGTTACAATTACAATCTCAAGACCGGGTAAACTCAATTCGGTTA
>JAEORG010000255.1 GCA_016841005.1 Candidatus Thorarchaeota archaeon
CTCTAGTTACAATGCTTGAGGCATTTGCGAGAGTGTTCATTCCATCTTATCCAACTGCTTTCTTGACCATGATGCTTATCGCAACCATGATGGTTGTGGCTATTGTAGCCTCAGTTTATGTCCTGAGAGAATCGCCCTCACCTTTTACTGTGTCAATGTTGATTATTATCATATTTACGTTGATTTCAGCCTTTACAGCTTCAACGGGATTCATCGTAGGAACACCTCAATTCTTCATCCTTCAAATCATGCCCATTGTTGTAGCAGCTGGTGTAGTTGGGTCTATGCTTAGACCATGGAGGAATATTATTACTCTAACTATGTTAGGACTTATTGCAACCGTTGGGCCTTCACTTTTTATTCCTGCGTTCATTGCTGGGGATACTGCCATTTTTCTCTTTACAGCATCACTAACGTTCGCACTTATCAGCCTAACAATTCCTTTGTCATTTTTCCTACAACAGGCAGTAGATACCAGAGCATCTACCGCTCTGTATATCTCAATCTCACTGATAGCAATAGGATTAATGGCTCTCACACATGGCAACAACTTCTCCATTGCTAATAGTTACATTGGTTCATGGGATGAAACTATTCTCTTTATGGACTGGGGGCTTGGACTTATTGGAGTTTGTGCATTCACAATGGCGTCTATCGCGGCAAGCTTCTCATCCAAGGTGCGGCTTGCAGCACGTGAGCTCATAATCGCATTTGGCTTCATGCTTCTGACATTAGGAATGCCCTTTGTTAGGTGGGTTGAAGTTGGAGGAGAATTAATACAGAGGTGGGAATTAGATCCTCTCTATCTAGGTGTCTTTGCGCTTCTGATAGTCTCGTTCTCAATCTTCGGGAGGCTATCTTATCAGCTCTATAAAGCAGGAGCAGGAAGAGCAGGATTACGTTTCATATTCTTTATGTTTGCAGCTTTATTCCTTGGAATAGTCGCGATGTTTTCAGACAACATTCCATTGGATTATCTTGTTCCACTGCTATTACTGGCAGGAGTGATGCTGATACTCAGCAGTCCGCGAAGAAACCCATTCGCCCAAGCATGATTGATAAATAACTTAACGTAAAACTCGGTGAAACAATATGATACTCAAAGCGGTTGTCCTAGGTGATTCGGAAGTCGGAAAGACTTCATTCACAACAAGATGGACTCAGGGCACATTCCCTGATCCGGCCATGCTCAAGACAACTGTTGGTGCAAGCTTTGACACACTAAGGACGTCCCTTCCGAATGGGGAAGATGTTACCCTTTCAGTTTGGGATTTTGGTGGTCAAAAACGTTTCATCGAAGCGCTGAAGGGTATGATTGTGGGCGCAAAAGTCGGGTTGTTCTTCTTCGATGCATCCCATCTCACAAGCCTTGACAGTCTCTACAACTACTGGGTTCCGCTGGCTCAAGAACATGGGAACTTTGACTTTATGGCCGGTGATGGCAAGAGGTTCCTCCTCGTAGGAAACAAGATTGACCTGTTAGGTGGAAACTTTGATGATGTCAATATGGAGATGGAGCGTTTCTCGAAGCGGTTTGGTATTGAAACTGCACTGATTTCTGCAAAGACCGGTGTAGGGATAGAACAGTTAGATTTCAAGTTCAAAGAGATCTGTCAAAGTGTGATGTAGCACATGATGTACTATAAATCACTGATGTCAATGTTCGATGTTTTGAATTAACCACCAGGACTACCATGCCAAGGTGAATCGCGCCACATTATATCCCAGATCATATCCTCTGTCAAAGTTTCAGGTTCGACAATGGTCTTGTGAATTTCCTTCAGTAAGGCATGATGTTTGTATTCGTCCTCACGAATCATTGATGCAATTGTCTTGACCTGCTCATTGTCACTTTGGTCAATCAATTCGCTATATGTCCTGACTGCTTCAGCCTCTATCTCGATATGTTTCTGAATGCCCTTGGCAATCTTATCTCGTTCTTCAATACTAATGAATGGGGTCGGCCCCTCAACAGCTTTTCGTAATGACTTTAACAACCCAGCATGTTTCTTCGAGTCAGTCGAAATTGCAATCAATAGGTCCTTGATGAAAGCATTTCCAAGCTTTGAAACATTCTCTTCAACAATTTTAATGATATTGAGTTCCAGCTCAATCTGTTTCTCAATAAAAGCAAGAATTTCTTCCTTATCCAATTGTACTCTCTCCTAAGGAATCTGGATTCAAGTTCTTCTCTTTACTCTTAAGAATACTGGAATGACGAAGCTACTCGATTTCCCCTTCGAATAACCTAATCCATTCCACTGCGACTTTCTTGAGCTTGCTTGGATGATCGGGAGATACGAGTAGACCATTAACAAATGATTTAGCGGCTTCAATAGATTGGTCTGTCTTCATCTCATACAGATTTCTAATCAGACTCTCTTTCCCTACTAATGCCTCATCCATACGAACTCCAGTCCTCGCATTTTCGAAATGTTGGGGTTGAATTTGCATAGGGTCAATCATGGTTTCAAGTTCAAGCCTATCGCTCTTGAAACCTCTGATCATCTGTTCCTGCTCAAGGGTATCGTGTGAGAGTACGTATTCTTCTGGAGTGCCTAGAGTTGATTTGATAATTTGATATGGTATCGGTATTTTCTGGTTAAGTGATCTATACAAGAACGCAATGTTTGGACTTCCTAACGGCTTCAGAGTATTAGCAATTCTTTCCATCCAAAAACTTCGTTTGCTATCAATAGAAGCAAGATAGATTAGATATTGCCGCACAAAGGGCCACCCTAACCTATCAATCATCCTCTCGAGAGATTGTCTGAATCTTTCTGGATTATCAATAGCAAGGTTGTGAAGGTCCTCAACTTCAGGTATGTCATTGATGGCACGTAGTAAAATGGCATCAACAATCCTAGTGTCCAATTTGCGTCTCGTTGACCTTTTCTGTTTATTGAGCATCCATGGACTAGAAGCTGTTAATATCAAACCAGATAACAGATTCCTTACCAAATCCGGATTTCTCTTTCCCTCTAAAGCCTCTGCTATCTCCTCAGCTCTTGAGTTTATGGCACTTAGAATCGAATCATTCAACACAAGCGTGCTAATTCTCATCGTTAATGCCAACAATCTTGCAATTCCCTCTTCGTTTGCTATTGCAGAAGATAAACCCATGAGTGGAGAATGATACAGTTCATCCCATGCAATATCTGAGATTCCTGGGATAGTACCTATTGCACGAAGTGCCTCTTTGTATTCTACAATTGATCGCTCTTTCGAGTCCAATATTCTCACAAAATTATCAAAGATTGTTCTTCCTAATCGTGTACTTCTGATATCTTGTTGCGCCTCATTTTCTAAGAGAAATTCAGGATAAGATGTTATCCAGTGAAGTTCTTCTATCGAGTGTCCTTCTAGTTGAGCCCGACGAGATAACACGATGATGTCGTTTGCTCTAAGTCGTAAGGCAATTCGCGTCGTTTCGCTTACAACAATATCTGAAGTAGATAAACTACGGAGAACGAATGATAGAGTTTTCAAATCGGGGGCCATGGATATAGAATCCGCAGTTGTATCATCTGCCATCTAGACACCCCTTTCTCTGTTGAGTTCTCTTACTATCTTCTCATACTCACCTAGTAGCGGGTTGTGCTCATTCTTTAGGATATATGACATTACTCGATTTCTAATGTTTGGATCTGCAGATCTTTCTGCGGAACCAAGTATAACTCCCCTAAGCATCTCAGATGGTTCATTTGTTGGGCGAGGCCAAGGATCTTTTATTCTAATTGGAATAAATTCAAGTTCAAAACCTAACTCTCTCAACATGTTCCTCAGCTTAATGAGATAATTTCCTGTTGGAGCAAATATCCATGCTCTCACCTTGCTTAGGAAATTAAATCCCCATGCAGTATACCATATTTCGCGAAGATCTGCACCTCCTTCGCAAACATATACCTTGACACTGTTTAGTTCATCGAGTCTATTCTTTAGAATTGCTGAGTGCAACATCACATGAGAACCAATCTCCAAGTTCAGATTATCTAGGTCTAAGAGAGTTGTTCTTGCACCTTTTTCTATTGCTTCCGATGCCTTCACTATAACTCTTGATTCCCAGTCTTTAATTCGGCGAATAGGTGCTAGCTTTGAGATTTCCCCATCAAAACCTGCTATGACCTCCAGACCAAGTGGCCTTAGCACATCTTTTTGCACACTAAACCAATATTCAGCACTCATATCATGAATGTCTTGCTCAAGAGCCTCGAGACCTCTCTGTGGTCCAAGAGATTCTATCTTGGAAAGAACTATTTGGTCTACAGAACTGTTTCTACATTTTTTCAGGCATTGGCTTATTGCTGCTGGGATGTTTCTTAATTGATTGGCCTTAAGTCCTAATGTCACTCGTTCATTTTCGTATAATCCAATTTTCCTTAATCTACGAGCTGTAAGGAATGGTGTCAGGTTTATGGTTATATCGAGTGAATCATCTATACTCTTTGAGAATACAACCTCTCTCAATTCTTTACACTTCTCAAGAGGCTTTAGATCAATTGATGAAAAGCGATTTCCGCTAAGATAGAGATTCTGCAGATTCTCACAATCTGCAAGGGGTGAAAAATCAATTTCTGTGAGTCTGTTATTTGAAAGATTCAACCACCGAAGTTCATTACACTTATGTAAAGGTGAAAGGTCTATTGATTGGATTATGTTTTGGCCCAAACTAAGTACTTCTAGAGAGGTAAAATCTGAAAGGGGTTTTAGGTCAATTGATCCAATGTTATTATTGTCCAAATAAATTTCAGAAATCTCTGGATGAATTTCAATTGATTCAAGGTCAATATGAATTAATTCTTCATTTGAAAGCCAAATTCTCTTTGTACTATCCTCAACAAGATATACTCGGTCTGCATCCGATGCGATTCCGGATATTGTATATCTAGCCATGATGATACTCGCCCTCAGCATTGATATCTAGATACATCTTATTAATTGGTTGCAAGCAAAAGAAGATGTGTTTGCGGAACAAATTTGGTGTCTCAAAAATGAAATGGTATCTCGTCCGAAACCGTACCTCAGATATACTCACCATGAAAGACCTTCTCGATGATGCATCGCGAGGAAAGTGGACAGTGCGTGGTCATGGCAGCCTTGACGATTCAGAGGAAATCTTCAATGCACTGGTCAAAGAAGGACTGTACCATAGTCATTCAGAAACAGTTGTGAGGATACTTGATAAGAACGACAAAGAAAGAGGAGTATTCGTAGAGAAGGGTCTCTGGGAGGGGGAACGTTCTCGATTTATTGTTCGGAAGATTGACTCTCCACGACACATTTGGACTGAATCGCCAAAATTCCAGCCTGAGGATGAAGAGGAAGACGAAGAAGAAACGATGAGCGATTAAAGAATAATTACCTTGCCAAAGGTAAGATAATTCGAAATGCTGCTCCAGAACTATCTGATTTAATGTACTCCATTGTGCCTCTATAACCTACAACAACTCGTTTACAGAGATACAGACCAAGGCCGCCTCCAGTAGTGGATGCCCCCGCTTGAAAGAGTTTATCTTTAATCGACTTGTCAACTCCTGGGCCATCATCTGAAATAACAAACTCAATCTCTCTGTCTAGCAATCTCGCAGTAATAGAAACATTTGCAGCCACTCCAGCATATTCCTCTGCATTACGCATCAGATTAGAGAACACCATCGGAAGGAGTCTACCTCCCGCAATTTCAGCTGCCGCTGCAGCCTCATCAAGTTTTAAGGAGATTGTTAATGAGGGGTGTGCTTTTTTTGATTGTTCAATTACATCTTCAAGAAGGTCTCTGACACGATTTCTTGATTTTTGACTTTCAGTTTGAAACACCGATAATACCTGATTCATTCTCTCTGCAGCGACTTTAGAGGTCTTCATAATCTCTGTAAGTTGCTGCTCATCCATTCCGAGAATTTCAGCAGCTTCAATCTGATTAAGAATGAGCATAATATCATTAGCAAAATCATGTCTGAGAATTGAAGAATAAAGTTCAAGATCCCTGACTGATGATTTTAATTCCGCATCTGTTGATTGCCTTACCAAGTATCCTGATATCATCTCAGCAGCTGTTCTCAAGAGTCGAATCTCATCAATAGTCCAATGACGTTTTATTTTTGTATCATCAAAGCCTATGTATCCAAACCAATGATCTTGCACCCAAAGAGGAATGACAAGTATCGCCTTAACTCCCAATTCTAGCAATTTTTTCTGTTCCTGCTCAGGTAGTTCTTCCACCAGACCTACTATATAACGACCTTCTGAAAGTTCCTTACTCCATCTACTGTATCCATCTCTGTAGGCTGTCAAACGTCCTGGGTACATATCTTCCTCTTTCTCAATTCCTTCATGTACTGACTCTGTCATAACTCTGGTAGAAAGACCTAATTCTTTGTCAACTACATTTTCGAAGATATACACCCTACTTACATCAGTGACCTTTCTGAGTGTATCCAGTGCATAATTCAAGGATCCACCAATTTCCTCCTTACTGAGTAGTAATGATTGAGAGATATTGGCAAGTGCCTTTTCATACTCCAGTCTTCTTGCTAGAGCAATTTCTGCATCCTTTCTTGCAGTTATATCCCGCGAAACAGAAACAATGCTGTGTCCATCTTCATGTAGTGATATATTTGCTGAGAACCAAAGGGTTCGTCCCTCGATGTTCAATGAATAATCCAGAGTTTCAGGTTGCTTTGTTTCTCTTACTCTTTTTGCGGTTCTGATGAGTGAATCTGCAACAGAAGGAGGAAGTGCTTCTGAAAGATGTTTACCCATAAATTCCTCTGGATCTCCATATACTAAGGATGGATCTGAATAATATGCTTCGATATATTGGTCATCTTCATCAAATACAAAGACCATGTCTCTCATCGATTGAAGTATTGTTCTTACTTTAGACTCACTCTCACTCAATGCCTCTTGTGTCAATCTTCTTTCTATTACAGTAGCAAACATATCTGCAAGAACCTCAAAAAACATTCGAGATTCTTCTGTGTCATCTTTTGGAGTATATGCTGCAATGTTCAAGATGCCAAGAAGGTCTCCGGTTGAACTCTTAACTGGCCAAATAACTGTGGCTTCGATACCAAGTCTACCAATACGTTCATCCTTTCCTACAAGGTTAGGATCTTCGCGAACATTAGGAGAAAATACTGCCTGCATGCTAAATGCACTTTCAGAGCCTAAATAGCCACTCTCTTCAAAAGGCCGTACATACAGTTCTTTTTCTAGTGTGTCTGAATCAATCCCGATACAAGCTGTTAATACTAGGACTTGGCGTTCTTCATCATATAATCGAAATGTGCCAATATCATACCCTAAGGTTGACATAATACCCTCTAAGGTTTGATTGCAAAAGTCTTCGATAGTTGGAGCATTGATAGCTGCTTCTGCAATAGATTTGTAGGCTCTGCGTTCTCTATCGAGTATTGTTTCGAGTGTCTTATGTTCAGTGATATCATGGAATACTATCACGAAGGAGTACCTCTCTTCATGTGGGTTGAATGAAAGTGTAACCTCAACCGGTACTATACTTTGATCGGAACGAAATACTTCAGCATCAAAAGAAGAAGTGGATGACTCGCCAGATTCAAGTAATTGATGTGCAGTATTTTCGAGAGTCCATCTCAATCGCGGGTGCAATATCTCTGTTACACTGAGACCTATTACGCTCTCTTTTTCATGGCCAAGAAGCTTCTGAGCTTGGGGATTCCAGTGTGTTATTTTCAGGGCTTTATTGGTTGCCAAGATTGCATCAGGCATCAAGTCAAGAAGTGTACGCTGACTAGCTTCTGCAATCATAAGTTTCCCAAGTAGTTGTTTATTTTGATTTGCTACCTCTGCAGCATATGATAGTTTCTGGCCAAGAACAAGTACTGATACAGTCTTGTGGTTGTAACGATTAGCTCCCTCATCTGTAAGTCCTATTTCCCCACCTGTATCAAAACCAACAATGTACATTCCAGGCCTAGATGGTCTGACCATCTCAATGTCATCAGCAGCTTGATTTCCTAACATCTTCCTTCTATAAACACTTGAGAATACAAGACATAGAATCGGTTCTTCTATACTTCCACGTATCAGTGCCTTATTGAAAGCTTCGAAACCTGCTTCTTCTAAATCGTTTCCTTCAGGCTCTAGGATTGTTAGTTCAGTGCCTTTTGAGAGGCTCTCTGAGATTAGAATACCTTCCGGAGTTATCTCTTCGATTAGTAGGTGTCTTATACTACCAAATGCTCCTACACGACCTATGTTAAGGGAATCAATCGTTCCATATTTCCCTAGTTCATCCTCAGGTGGATGTCCATCAAGTTCTAGAATGGTTCTCCCTTGTACTTTGGTTACAGTTAGTTTCTTTTCAGTTGAACTGAACCCATGAGCCATACTTGTTCCAATGCGAAGATTTGTTTCAATGACTGCTACAATTAGGCCATCTGTGTATATTTCTTGGTTATAGATGATGCTACTTGTACGATCTCCTGAAATGTTAAGAGTAGATCCACCAGTGAATGGTATTCTATTGTCAGACATCGATAGTAATTCGGAGAGTACTGATGTGATATCAACAGGTTCACCAACCTCTGGTTCAGTTGTTAGAACCATTCCAAATGCAGACCGTCCTACATCAACAAGACTATGCCAATTTTCCTCTCTCGACTCTCCGAAGTACTTAGTCAACTCATCAGATTTCATTGCATTCTTGAGCGCTTTACCCCAATTCTCAGATAGTTCACTACCTATTCCAATACTTAAAGTCAGAAACGGCGATGCAATTGCAACAGCGCTCACTTCAATACCTCTTGCTGGAGTTATTTCAGACACTATTCCAATAACAGGAGCATCATCGACAATAGATGATATTCCTGCTAACACCTCAGGAAGCCCTTCATCACCCCTTACGTGAACGAGTAAAACAGAGAGGGGATGTTCAGCCACAGATTCCATAGCCTTTGTTGCTGCATCTACTCCAACTGAAAAATGGTCGTCACCTCTTACAATTGCATATCCTACTTCTACGTTAGGAATTGAACGACCACTTTCCATCTTTCTCATAACCATCCGGATGCTCTTGATATGCACTCTGACATTGCTTTTTCTGTCATAAAGAATGCTCGGTTATCCTCTTTTAGTCACATATGATAACACATTTGTCAAAATCTATATCAGTCTTAATTACAGAACAATCCCGTCTGAGAAATTAAAATTTGGAGCGCTAATTTATGGCCACTGCAACTATCTATACTGCGACGAAATGTCCCCATTCTCAGAAACTGAAGCAGTTTCTTGATGAACATGGTGTATCTTATGATGAGGTATGTGTACTGGACGACCTAGATAGTTTTGATCTTATCTATGAAAAGACACAGCAGAGAGGGATTCCAGTCACTATAATTGGAAATGATGTTTTCGTTGGGTTCGATCGTAGAACGGAACGAAAATTAAAACGGACATTGGGGGCATAATGGTGTACGACTTAGTAATCATCGGATCTGGTGTAACAGGTTATGGTGCTGCTATGTACGCAGCAAGACTTGAGCTCTCTGTTGCTGTTATTGGAGATGTTGATGGGGGAACAATCACACTTACAGATGATGTAGCTAATTATCCTGGTTTCAAGCAGTTGACTGGGACTGAACTGGCAAATGAAATCCGTTCGCACGCAGAGTCGTATCCTGTGCACATCGAAACTGGAACTGTAATTGACCTCATTAAAGATGAACAGAATTTCTTCTACGTTATCACAGACAAAAAGACATTCTTAGCGAAATCTATTCTTATTGCCACAGGTATGAAAGAACGTGAATTAGAAGTGCCTGGACATGATGAGCTTAGAAACAAAGGTGTGAGCTACTGTGCGCTTTGCGATGCGCCATTGTTCAAGGATAAAGTTGTTTCAGTTATCGGGGGAAGTGATAGTGCTGCAAAAGAAGCACTTCTGTTATCGAAGTACTGCCAAAAAGTCTACTTAATTTACAGGAAGGCAAAGATACGGCCAGAACCAGTGAATGCTCGAAGAATAGAGAATGAACCGAAGATAGAGGTAATTACGAATACGAATGTTACTGAAATATTGGGACCTGAGAAGGTGACGGGAGCGAAACTTGACAACCCATACAACGGAACAGATCACCTTGCAATGGATGGAATCTTCATTGCTATCGGAGGTATTCCGTACTCTGAACTTGCAGTGAAGTTGGGAGTTGAAGTCAATCAGAAGGGTGAAATCATCATTGATAGATCAAGCAGGACTAATATTCCAGGGGTCTTTGCAGCAGGAGATGTTGTCGATACTGAATTTAAACAGGCAATCACCGGGGTTGCAGAAGGAGTCCATGCTGCATATCAAGCATATCGCTATGTCAATGAGACTGAATTCGTAATTACTTGTGATAAGTAAGCTCTCTAAATACTAGGAAACAGGTAAGACAATGCGAAATGTTGCACCATTGCTAGAGCTTGTCAACAGAGTCATAGTTCCTCCATAACCTTCTATCACTTTCTGACTCAAATGAAGGCCATATCCTCCCCCAGACGTGGATGCACCTTTCTCAAAGATACGAGGCAAAACAGCTTCATCAATACCTGGACCATTATCTGCAATATCAATTATTACATTTGTTTTAGTAAACTTGACTGTGATGATTATGTTGACGTTTTTTCCACCATAGATATACGCATTCCGAAAGAGATTGTCGAAGACCATAGGTAATAGTCTACCTGCATTGACAGTCTTACCCCGAGGTCTATTTTCAACCTTAATTTCTATTTTTAGTCCTTCTTGTGCATTTTCTGCAATTTCTGCAAGTTTCTCCAAGAGTTGAACGATATCTCTCTCTTCCTCACGTGTAGGTCTCTTGAATGCGTCTAATAGACGAACCATCCTTGTTGAAGAAGCTTCAACAACTGTACTGCATGTTTCTGTCAATGATCCAGGCTCTGAAACCATCTTGGCTGCTTCTGCATGACCTAAGACAATCTGTAGGTCTGAGCGGAGGTCATGTTGAAGTAGGCTTGCATATAATTCAAGATCTCTATATGAACGCTCTAATTCGTTCTGTGCGGTTCGTATCTCCGTAATGTCCCTTTGTATTGAGAGTGAATGAAGGACCTTACCTCTCTTATCTCGTAATGCACTTGAGCTTAAGAGAACAATTCTTCGTTCTCCTGACTTGGTCTGAATCACAATTTCCTCGTCCTTAAGCTGTCCAGTATCCCTCCATTTCTCGAGGAGTTCCTTCATCAATTCTTGTGATTCTACAGGATATAATATGCTGAGTGGTTTACCAATCATCTCAGTTTTTGAGTAGCCCATTTTCTCTAGAGCTGCTTTATTTGCATCAAGAATTTTACCCTCTGGTGACACCATGTAACAATAATTTGGCTCATTTTCGAAGAATTTTCTAAAGCGCTCTTCACTCTTCTTAAGTGCTTCAGCACCTTGACGAGTTTCTGTGATGTCTAGCATAGTACCAATTGCTCTAATCGTCTGACCTTTACTATCCCTTTCTGTAGTACGACCCTGCTCAAGGACCCACTTGTAATCTCCATTTTTAGTTAGCAATCTGTGTTCAGATGAATAAAGTTCGGATTTTCCATTTGTATGATCATGCCAGATTCGTTTTGCCTGAATAGAATCATCTGGATGAAGTAAATGTTCCCATGTTTTCATACTAGGTTTTAATTCATCCGTCGTGTACCCAAGAATATTGGCATATCTCTCATCGAATATTAGTACATCATCTCTAGCATTCCAATCCCAGACACCGAGATTTCCACCATGAAGCGCAAGCTCAAGTCGCTCTTCACTCTCTCTTAGAGCCTTCTGTTCTTCTCTGGCTTTAGTGATATCGAGCTTCACTGCAACAAAATTAGTTATTTTACCAGCTGTATCATGAATGGGTGATATCCATGCTTCTTCCCAGTATATCTCTCCATTCTTTTTTCTATTTGCAAACTCGCCATGCCACTCTTTCCCATTTGTAATAGTTTCCCAAAGATTGCTGTATGTTTCTGGAGGAGTTAATTCGGTTTTTAATATCCTGGGATTTTTACCAATTGCTTCTTCAAGACTATATCCTGTTAAAATTGTAAATTTTGGATTGACATATTCGATACTACCGTCAGCATCCGTTATTACCACAGATGCTGGGCTTTGTTCTATAGCTCGAGAGAGTTTTGTAACTTGAAGTTCAACATCTCTTCTGCTTGTGATATCTCTGGCGATATTTTGAATATACTTTGGATTACCATCTGAATCGTATTCAAGTGCAATGTTGAGTTCAGCAACAACCTTGGAACCATCTTTCTTAACGAAAGTGCGTTCATAAAGCGGAAAAGATTCTCCTAGAAGGAGCCTATCGAACATGGAATTTGCACTTGAGATTTCGTTAGGATCTATTACTTCTCTGAAAGAAAGTTGTAACATTTCTTCTCTAGAATATCCTAACAGTTCCTCTGCTTTCTTATTGAAATCTATATAATTCCCATCAAGACCAATTAGGAATATCGCATCATTGGTATTTTCAAAAAGAGCTCTGTATCTCTGCTCAGATTCTCTTAAGGAGCTCAGTAAGTTTTCTCGTTCAGTTGTATTCCGGATGACTGTTATAACTTGAATTGTCTTACCATCTTTAAGGACTGGAATTTTACTAGTTTCAGTATCAATTATAGCACCATCAATCTCTGTTCTTTCCTTTGTTCTGACAGTCACACCTTTCTCGAATACCTCTGTGTATTCTTCGAATACATTTTCTAGCAAAAAGGGGAATACATCTTGCAGCTTCTTTCCAAGGATATCTCTGTCCAATCCTAAAATGTCGAGCCATTCTTCAAATGCTGCATTCGCGAGAATTATGTGTAAGTCAGAGTCTACAACATGGAGAGGATCATCTAGTGCCTCCAATGTATTTCGATATTGTCTTTCCGACTCATTTAGGTCTTTGACCGTCCAGTCATCCCGGGTTTTCATATAAACACTCGACTCTAGTTTTGTGCGTTCAATTTGACGGCGCTATTTTATGTGGGGAACAGTGGGGGCGTCATAATCTTTCTTATTAGACCTTTGGATAAAGAACCAAATTAGGCTGTAGGCCCTAAGGCCACTCTCCAGGGGTAGAGTTCCGCATGAAAGATTTTTGCCTTAACTGCTGGATCAGATCGCATTATCTCTTCTGCCTCTTCTTGACTCTCAACTTCTAACATAACTAAGCCAATTAAAACATCTGAGAATCTTCCTGCCATCATTACCTTTCCACTTTCGTTCAGATTCTTTAAGTGTTCAAAGTGCCTTTCTACAATC
>JAEORG010000256.1 GCA_016841005.1 Candidatus Thorarchaeota archaeon
GATTATTCGCGTCATAAATGCTGGAAGCTAAATGAAAAGAAAAGGCAGAAAATAATCCAATTTATAGCACGTTAACTGCACATATCGACATAAAATCAATCAAATTCCGAAGCTTATTTCGATGGGAAGCTTCCAATCTGAACAACACGTGTACGATATCAAACCGTACAAGTTTATATAGAAGTTAACGTGTACTGTCTTTGTCTTAGCCGCCGGGAGGGCTTGACGCAAATGATGATGTTTACACGAATGCTACGGAGACAAGGATTTTACAGGGTTAAAAACCAGGAAGATCCAGTATACATGAAACACAATGTAGGCCTTGGAGGTCTATACGTCAGAATTGAACACAAGAAGGCTCACTTGACAGTGAGAGACCTTGGTATAGAAGAGGAATTTACTCGCGTAAAACAGTTGGAGAACTTCATTAACGAACTTGAAGAACAAGGGTACAGACAGAAATGCTTCATAGTTCACAAGATGCGCGGCGGACCAGTTGGCGCATGATATACAGGTTCTGCAAATAACGTTGAGTCTATAACAAGTGACCCCCTACAATTAGGTGTAGGGGGTCTCTGGATCCTCTACTCAAAACAAGAAGGGGTATCATGTTCCACAATGTCCTGGGAGAAATTTCTGGAAGCGGTACATGCAGCTGATTATGACAAGAGTACACGTATACTCTCAGAGGCTTTGGAAACTCCTCTCATCAGTGAAATTGTCGCGTCCATTTGGAATGCAATAGAACGGGATAATGAAAAACCTCTCCCATTTCGAGATCACATTTTCCACTTTCTTGGTATTAGTGCATTGTATCAGGGAGTTAAAATTCCAAGTTATGAGATACTTGAGAAATTCCTATCTGTGAAAAAAGCGGAAATAAGGTCCCTGGTTTTTGAATGGATGCTATCGCTCATCGAATCAAGTTCTCCGCTACTAGAGCATTATCTATTGGATATTGAAGATCTTTCTAAATCTGATTTCATTGTAATCGTCCCTGATATTCTAGAACGAAGAATGAATGAATTGGCTGATATCAAAGTTCATTGGTTCACATATCAGATAGATGGTCAGATAGTTACAAATTACATGATTGATGGTCTACGTGAAACTGCATATGGACGTCAAATCCTACAAGTCCTGAATGTAGATCCTCAGTCTAATTATGTTGGTCCAAGTTTCTGGGGGGAAATTCGAGCGACATTATCTGAAGTCGGATACGATGTCGATGCGATGTTAAGGCAGGTTGATGAATTCACATGGTATGAACTTACAACAAAGGAATCAAGTCAAGATGCCCGTACTAATAGATCGTCAGAATTGGTTTCTTTGACAAAGTGTGAATTTGCTTATCTATTACTAGACTCGCCACGACAACAAGATCGTATCAAGGCACTTGATATAATCAAAGACCTCGAAACTGGATCTTGTAACAATAAGGTGATGAAATTGGCTCGTGATGGAGTAATTATTGAACAAGTCCGGTCATTGGAGATTCTCTCTTCGACAGGCGGTTCTATTGAAGAAACCTTCCTTAGTGAACTTCTGAATGATTCTACTCCTTATCTTAGGAATCATATTGCCAAGAGTTTGTCTAAGATGGTTTCTCGTGGATTTATCCACTCAGTTTCTCAAAGGGAACTTGATTCACCTCCTTGGTCAATGATTTCTAGGAATCAAACCGATTCTGCTTTGAAGAAACTAATGGGTGTTCTAAGTTCAAGGGACAGACATGTGAGAATTGACGCGGCAAGAACTCTTGCCCGGATGAATACAGCAGATTCTGAGCAACTTCTCTACAAACTTGTTGGGGATAGAGATCCGGAGGTTCGACTTGAGCTTATAGAATTAATTCCCTCGCTAAGTCCGGAATTTGCAATCATTATGATAACTGAGGCACTTAGAGATCCATCGATAGAAGTTAGAAGTTCTGCGATAAAAATGGGGAAAACTATCTGGCCGGAACAGGACTGGCCAGAAAAATGAAAAGATTTCGGGATTGAGTCCGTCACAGATTCAATGAGGTCGATGTGTTATGGGTCATGCTCGGTCCCCTATGGGCATGATTTCACGAATCAGGTCCTAAAGTTATCCCAGTGACAGACTCATCCTTCTTATTGTTCCTTCGATTGGCCAACATATAGATGCTGTTCCACGGATATTCATGGTAAATTACTGCGATTATTGCGCTGAAGTATTGTGTTAGTGTACTACTGGTGGGAATCTCATTTGAAGGGGAGGTTAAGAACTTGATAGACCGATCGAGGAGTGAAGGTCCCATTCCACTTCCTGGACCATTATCGATGTTGTATCGAAGTGCCATGTTCATTTTCTCACCAGATTCATATTTAGCTAACTTTTCATGTCGCCGCGTTCGTTGCGAAATTCACGAATTCTATGAATGTCGTTGTATAATTCGCAAGTTCTACGAAATTTCACTGCGATTACTTCAATATAAATCTTCGTGTATCACTCTTTAGCCTCGAATGACTGTATGAGTCGCTATTATTAGAAACCTACCTTTGATTTCAAATAATCCGGAGCCGCCTTAATTATTGCACTTCTAACTGAACGTTCTCCTACAAGCATCTCTGCAATTACTCTTTGACTCTTTTCAGAATCAAGGAAGTTTACACCTACTCTTGAAGATCCTCCTTTTGTGAATCTCTTTTGTAACCATGCTCCCCATTTGAGGTCCGATCCTATTTCGTTCATCCATAATTTTTCATATCTTGATAGTGATTTCTTGCGTATCTGCTTCTCTGATAATGCTCTCATCGCAGTCTCTGCTGCAAGTTTTCCCCCGATCATGGAATAGTGTATTCCCTCTCCAGAGATGGGGGAGCAATGACCTGCAGCATCACCAGCAAGTAAGATTCTATCTGAGAAAGATGGTCTGATAATTCCAGCAAGAGGCATCAAGGCAGCATCCTGTCCAATAACTTCTGTGTCAATCAGGATTTCTTGAATTTCCTTGGTTTCGTGAACGAATTGGTCTAGGAATTCGCTAACTAGTAGACCTTCGCTCTTAATTCGATGTACTATTCCTCCTGTTCCAGCCACAGCTGTATGTTCTTGTGGGAACAACCATGCGTAACCTCCAGGAGAATACTCTCCTCCATAATAGAAATCATTTACTGGCTCGAATGAGCGATTTCCGTTTTTAATCACAAAATGATATTGGCGACCATATCCCATCTGTGTGTTTGGGATGCGATTTCTTACAAGGCCGCTTCGTATACTAACTGGGTTAACTCCACTTGCATCTATTACCAGTGACGAACTAAGGACTTGCTTCGCTTCATTACTCTGAGTATGTACCTCAATAAATTCGGTTCTTTCTATCAATCCTGTCACATTTGTTGCCATGCTAATATTGTCGGAATAATTAGGGATTGAATGTAACATCAATTTTCCAAGAGCTGCTCGAGTTGTATTGATACCTACTGCTTTATCGAAATCTACTCTTACAACACTTATTCCAGGAAACTTCATGCGTATTGATTCGATTCTATAGCCTTCCCTAATCGATCCTAGATCGAAATCTGCTATTGCACGAGCTGGAATGAAACCACCACACACTTTATCGCTACAAGGTTCATGCTCTCTTGCAAATAGTATGTAATCAATGTCGTGAGATGCCAGTACGCGTGCAGCACTTAGTCCTGCAGGACCAGCTCCGATAATTATGACTTGGGTATCAGGCATCATATATTTCAGATTTGGTCAAAACCGACCTGCCTATTTATTTTAACTCATCCTGGGTTCTTGCGCACCTTTTAGCTATGAGAGCTGCAAAGGCTCCTGCTCCTAGTCCATTTCCGATATTCACAACTGAGAGACCAGGGGCACAGGATTGAAGCATGGCTGATAGAGCTGTTTCTCCCTCTCCACCATGACCATAACCTGTCGGGACTGGAACACCTATCACAGGAATATCTACAAGAGAAGCTACAAGGGTAGGTAATGCACCTTCCATTCCTGCAAAGACTACTAAAGCGCTTACATCTTCTTCAAGACACTTTTTTACAGGCTCAATCAAGCGATGCATTCCAGCAACACCAACATCATGAAATGAGAATACTTGCACACCCATAATTCGAGCAATTGCCTCAGCTTCAGCTGCGTATGCCACATCAGAAGTTCCAGCTGTCAATATTGCAATCTTACCATTTTTTTGTGGTTGTTTCCATTCATCATTGTGTATCAGAACTGTGTGATGATCATCGAATCCAGTGATTTCGAATGCCAACCCACTGAATTTATCTTGCAAGCCCTTAAGCTTCTTTGTGTTAACTCTTGTAAGAAGTGCAACGTCTCTCCTCTCTATCATTACATTCACTATTTCTGTTAGAGTATCAACATCCTTTGATTCTGCAAAAATCACCTCAGGAACTCCGCTCCGTTCCTGCCTGTTAACATCAAGTTGTCCAATACCTCCCACCTCAGCTAAGGATGATATCCGAATCTGTTTTTCTGCTTCATCTATTGAGATCTTTCCATTTGCTAGAGCGGTCAAAATATCTCTGGTTGCTTTCATTATTCTCTCGTGAGGGATGGAGGGATTAGTTATGTGCCTTTCCAAGTGGCTATAATATTGTAGTAATCATTATTTTTCCGATGAGATGATACAAGCGTGTACTCGAAGTGTTGTTTGTAAACGCAGAATGCGTTCAAAACCCCCGCAAACACAACTCCCATATTAAGTACACGCTTGTGATTGAAGACTCATTGGAGTACACGTATCATATTTAGAGTAAACGTATTGGGCTGTGGAAACACACCCCTGTCCAAGTTCAAAGGTGATTCATTTTGAAGGAGGAGGAGAGATTGAGGAATTGTCCAACACAATTCTTCACTTGTACACGTATGTGATCTTGTATATCGACCCTTGTAATATCCTGGGGATATGCAAGGGTGAAAATACACGTATCATCTTTTGTTCGAAATAGATATCAAAGAGGTAAGTATTGAGTAAGTTGAATTTAGTATGTTTCAACTACCACTGTCCCTTTCTGATTTAATCATAACAGTTACTTTCATTCTCTTCATTAGTATAATCCTTCTATATTTCGCCATCAAAAAAAGATTCTCTCAAATTGATTCATCACGATGTCACACTCAATCAAGAGATTTGACTAAGAGCTCTGAAACGGATGGTGTTGCACATCAAATAATGGAGCAAATTAGATTACAACGTCAAAAAGCACAGGATTCAATTGATCGAGGTGAGCTTAGAAAGGCGAAGGAGCAGTTGTCCACAATATTGGAGCATCTATACCGTAATATGGCTAAGCTTGCACCTTTAGGTCCTAAAAATACCTCTGAAATCAAAGACGAAGTTGAATATACATTGGATGAAACAACTGCAAAACTACTTCTAAATGACCTTCAGGAAACTGTCGCTGCTGTAGAAGAAATTTGTAATGGAGAGATGAATCTGGTAAATCTACTTGAAAATGGGAGTCGACTAGATTCTCTCCATGAAAAAGGGAATATGCTTGCAAATGAAGTTGATAGACTAGCTGATAAACGTGATTTTGATTATATTAAGGACGAAGGAATACGCTTACGAAAAGAACTACTATCTAAGATTACCAAAGCAAGGAATATGATAACTAAGAGATAATAACATCAGTCTGCTGAACGCCTGAAGTGATTTTTTCACTCAAATTCTCATGTTTTTACATATTTGTTCTAACATTTCAGATGATGTGATTAGTCTTATTTTTTTAATTAATTTCGCTATTTGTTTA
>JAEORG010000257.1 GCA_016841005.1 Candidatus Thorarchaeota archaeon
GACCAAGGTCATCGCGCATAAGAAATTCCTGTGCACAGGATCCCATTGGATCCTGTTGCTTTCTCTTTTTATTTGAAAAATGCATTATCCTCGTATAATTTCAAGGAGTTCTGCTAATCGCCGCTTAACATCGGATTCAACAACACTAAGTTCTGCAAGTTGACGAATATGTTCAACTCTCTTTTGGCGGTATGCATCTTCTGATAACTTCCCGCTTCTCCTTTCCATCTCTATCTTGTCAGTTTCAGCATTGATTTCTCTTCGACGTGCATCAACTAAATCGAACCCTTGTTTCAAACTCATCCATTCAATCATTGCGTGGCTTCTTTCTTGCTCAATACGCTCTCTGCGTTCTCTTTCAATCTCCATTTGCTTGAGCTGTTTATTTGCTTCCCTTATCTCCTTCTGGATTTCATAGAGTCTACTTTCTACTTCTCTCTTGACCTGAATCATTTGAGTTGATTGAGCCCACTTTTCTCGATAGAGTTTGATATGTTCCTGATCTGTGATTTGCCTTGTCTCGAGTTTCCTGTCTAGAGTATTGAGTTCAACTTGAATGTTGTTTAACTGTTGTTTCAGTTCGTCATACGACTTTCTTAATGAAACCCACTCCACGCTGTATTGAGATAGGACTTCTTTTGGATCGACAAAGAAATCATCTTGTGGTGGGGAACCTTCATGGTGACTCATTATCAAGCACTCCTTGTACTCTAAACGAGGATAGATTTGCAGGGTTTTAAGATATTCCTTTTTGTCTACGGACTATTTTATACTTAGAACTAACTGATATGAACAAACCTATTCTCTTAAGAGGTGCAGTGCTTATGCGAAATACGTGTGTGTTCCATGAATATCAGTACAAATCTTGTTCATTCTGATAATCTGAAACCGAAGCCCAAAAATGTTCTAAAGGTTCCCTTTGGAACAGAGTTTACAGACCATATGTTTTCAATGAAATATAGCGATGGTCACTGGCATGATCCTTCTATTCATCCTTATGGAGATCTCTCACTAAGTCCCGCAGCGTTATGTCTTCATTATGGACAGGGTATTTTTGAAGGGATGAAGGCGTATCGACGAGGTCACCATACACTTCTATTTCGACCTGAACGTAATTTCATTCGATTCAATGAATCTGCACGACGTATGGTAATGCCTGAAATCCAAATTGATTTCGCACTTCAATCCCTGAAAGAATTGCTAAGAGTAGAACGAGAGTGGGTACCCGAGGTTAAAGGGAGTTCACTCTACATTCGTCCGACCATGATTGCTACCCAAGCAAAATTAGGCGTCAAGCCATCGGATGAGTATCTCTACTATACCATACTTAGTCCAGTCGGTCCATACTTCAAAGAAGGATTTAGTCCAGTGAAGATCTATCTGAGTAGTGAACATGTGCGAGCTGTACGTGGTGGAGTTGGAGCGGCTAAGACTATGGGGAATTATGCTGCGAGTCTACTGGCAGGTACTAAAGCAACTGAGGTCGGATATTCACAAGTTCTCTGGATGGATGCTCTTGAAAGAAAATACCTCGAAGAGGTTGGAACTATGAATATCTTCGTTAAATTCGATGATGAGTTGGTCACACCCCCTTTAACAGGCTCTATACTTGCAGGAATAACTCGGGACTCCGTGTTAACCATTACACGAGATATGGGACTTAATGTGAATGAAAGACCAATTTCAATAGATGAAGTTATTGAGGGAATTGCATCTGGAAAAGTAATTGAGATGTTTGGGTGTGGAACTGCAGCTATTATTGCACCTGTTGGTTCATTGTGGTATAAGAATAATAACTATACAATAGCAGATGGAAATACTGGTGAACTCACACAACATCTGTTTGATGAACTAACCGGTATCCAATCTGGTGAGCGTGAGGATCCCTATGGATGGGTTGTTGAAGTCGAATAGTCGTTTACAGGTCGAACTCCTCTTTCTCCGCATCCGAAATTGAGGGCTCATCTGTTTCTAGAGTGTCCCATGCTGGTGGAGGATCGAGCTTGGATTCAAAATCCCCTGCAGGAAGTGGAATTGGATTTTCCTCATCTTCTTTTTCTTCAAAGTCTTCTAGAGAATCTGGAAGTATAGCATCATCTAATACTTTGTCCGATGCTTTGTCTAACGTGTCTTCCTCCTCCTCTTCCTCCTCCTCATCGTCATCCTGCAACCTGAATGTCGCAACGAGCTTTCCTTCTTCAATTTTCTCAAGGAGCAGTCTGAACATACGCTCAACTACTACACTTCTCCCTTTAGCTTCAAATTCGATGTTTCCAATCTCGAATTCAACAGCAGCGTAATCAGATTTCTGTTTCTTTCCTTTTTTGTCTATAATTTCTTCATCTTCTGCCATTGTACATAACCTATCCAGTTCTAAGATTCAAACCTTAATAAACCGTGCAGGCTGGCTAGTATATAGTGTCCATGGAAAGGATTTTAGAGAAGTAATGTGTGGAATAATAGACCCACGAGGTGGTATATCTGCCATCACAATTAATCGTTGACTTCAATAAATGCACTGGATGCCGAATTTGCGAGCTTGCTTGTACTGCAAAACACGAAGGAAAATTCCAACCAAGTTTGGCACGATTGAAAATAGTCAAGTA
>JAEORG010000258.1 GCA_016841005.1 Candidatus Thorarchaeota archaeon
AAACACCTAGAACTTTGGCGAGGTTAAATTCATTCCATATAACAGGATATCATGACAGACACAGCATTATTATCCCTTGTAAAGGAATTCACCAAAAAGCAGCTTCAAGCGATTGAATCAGTCCTTCGGGTTCTTGATACAGAAGAATATCGTGATTATCACGACCAATTTGGTGTTTGTAATGCACCGGACCGAATCGAGCTTCTGAGGGAAGAGATACGGACTGCACTAAGAAAATCTTGAACTATACTACCACAAATCCTGGTGGAAATAAGACAAAATACTCGATTACAATGGAGAGGACTATTCCACCAAAAATCAGTCCCTTGCCCCTCTTTGGATTGACATCTGTGAACCAGAGTATGGCACCTATGAGTACTACTATGACTCCTGAAATCTGGCCAATGAATATTAGAAAGTCCCATATCTCAGCAAGGTAAGCGCCTATCATCTGAGCAAAGTTTTGCAGTGGGGACTGCAATAGCAAGAGATTCATTCTATCAATCCGACTCAGTGTGTCTATGTTTCAATTTAAGGTCCTAGCGATTTCGTTAGAGAGATAGATTATAGGAATGATAATGCTCTGAAAAACCGACGTGCACTTAGAGTGAGTAACGCAATGGTTTCTGCAGCAGCGAAAAGATCGATGACAAGAAATAGACCCATAAGGTAGCTTGTAACGAAAATGAGAATCGAAAAGCTGAATGGAGTAAGCAAAGCAATGAACGTGCTCATTGCTATCCCGTATCGCCAACCATTCAAGTCACCCTTCCACAATCGTTTCACCATGAGTATGTCTATGAATCCTATAAGAAAGTAGATTGAAGGTGGAAGTATAGCCATTACGTCCAAACCGGGAATACTCCTACTTCGACCAAATTCGATAAAAAGAGTCAAATTGAAGATGATGAGGAGAATCCCTCGGTTCACTTGGAGTAGTGCACCTAATATAACACTATCAGACCTCGGTGCACGAGTGCGAAATTTCAGTTCAGATGTCATCCTCAACCACGTGGCCCCTATTCTAGATAATATGAGTGTAGATTTTTCTGTTTTATGTAGAGGAGTTGAATTCGAGAAGTAGTGGTGGGCCCGGGGCGATTTGAACGCCCGACATCCGCCTTATCAGAGCGGCGCAATAACTAACCAAGATCAACAACGTTGACCTTTCCAGTCTATGCCACGGGCCCATGAGTAAGAGTTGCTGAGGCGGTCAGGATAAAAACGTTTTCGATAGGTGTGAATTTTCACCGACTCGTCTTTCAGGCAACATGATGAGCAGCTCGCCGGGCCCACCATTTCCTTTCCTCTTTTCCGACCTCTGAAATAATTAATCAATGAAATCAAGAAATATTTTCACTGAGGATATAGAGTTGGGTGTAATGGTTTTCTAATTAGAACTTCTTGGAGAGTGTCGGGAGGTGATTTATTAGATATAGCTCAATATAATAGATTTTTAATAAAAGAGGCATCAAAATAAAACTACGATGAATTAGAAGATTGCAATTACTCTGGTAATTGCAAAGAGATAGGATGTGGGATAAATGAAAGCAAAATATAGAACTAAATTTAGATCTGCAATCACTTTAGCGTTATTTTTGGTTTTAGTAAATACCATGGTAATGGCTGTACCCGTGAAAGCCGCTGATTCTAGTCACATGTTAAAGATTGATATCATGGCGAAAGGGCCTGATTTTGATGTTCCTGGAGCTATAAGCTTCATCAAAGGTACGATTGACTACAATAAAGACACAGGTGAATATTTGGCACAGGTAGAATTTCATTTGAAACTCTATGATGAATCAGGTAAGAAAATATATTCGATGGAGGGAAAGCTCAAAGACGCGGCTGTTACGCCAGGTTTCTCTTTTCCTTGCGATGTACGGAACGTCTTGTGGATTAACTTGTGGCTTATCACAGGCGAGGGACAATTAAAAACTAGTGACACAGATATGCAGATAGAATATCGAGGGAACTGGATTACCTTGCCTAATACCGGAGGTAAGTATATCCCAATGACCCTCAATATGCTTGCAAGCCAATATGGTGAATATGATGGAGGAGTTTGGGACGAAGGAGGATGGGCTGCTGCAGGAATGCTGGGATGGTTCGGTGCAGGAACCTATTTGACAAAATATATGGTAAAATAGGTCCCATAACACCACAACAAGCATTAATGTGCCTGAAATACGAACGAGGAATCTCCTCACAAATGAGCCCGGCTATTGGGAAATGCCGGGCCCACCATTCCATTTTTTTTACAAGCTGTGGAAAAACTCGTCAATGTACACGAGAAATATCTACGCTGAGGATTTTGAAATGGGTGTAACGGTTTTCAAATTTGAATATCCTGATAGTCTAGAGTAGTTTACTGAAATGGTCAATGAATGGATGATTTCGACAAAAGAGGCGAAACGATAATTTTCGAGATATCAACTGTTGCGCCAGAAACCACCTATTCCGCTTTCAGCTGACATAATCTGGAGTTACATCTTGCTTCCTCTATATGGGAGAGCGGATGAGTTTGGTGAAGGTGCAACAATAGACCATAATGATATTCTCGAAGAAACTCAATCACAAGTAAGAGGATACGGACAAGATTCAGAGGATTCTCTTCGGGGGGTAGTTAATAGATCTCTCAAGTTTCTCAACACTCTTGGATGGGTTGAGTTCAAAGAGCAGGATAGATCAATCAGAGTTTATCCCAAGAAAGCAAAAGGGAAAGGACAAATTCGTAAGTTCTTTTGTCAGAAATGGTATGAACTTAAGACACAGGGCGATGTTAGTGTTGTTGATGATGAAATGGATGATAATACTGAACAGAGCAGCCTAGAAGATTTTTGAGAATTAACCAGTCTATGCCACGGGCCCTGCGTTCTAGTTTGCACTCGCGGCCTGGATAAAAACGTTATGACTGGGTGCTAGTTCTTACATTCATCAATAATGTCTAAGATGTCAGGAAGTCTTTAGAGTTTGATTTGTCAGACGCTGTGTATGAAGAAACAAATTGTCGCTGGAATCGTTATTGCCCTAGTCGTTGCTGTAGGAGTGGTATTCATTTTGGGTCATAATCTAGAACCGGAAGATACCTTTGACAATGAAGGAAGGTATGACTCCACTATTCTCGATGATATGGGCGTGATTTACGAAAACCAGTCAGATATTACTCACTGGAACAATGGATACAGTGAGAGCGATAACTGTCCATGGAACGCTACTCATAATGGTCTTGATTATATGTTCTACAACAACTCTGTCGTGATAGCAGCTGCTCCCGGTCTTGTTGAAGATATTGAGATTAGATTTTTGCCTGAAACCACCTTCTACAAAGTAGGAGTCAAAATTCGATTCAATGCTTCTGTGACAATCGAATATGCTTTTGAAAGCGAGGGAAATGAGACCTTACGAGCACAACAGGTGGCGATGCTTGGAATAGAGCTTGGTGATTGGGTTGTTAAAGGAGATCAGATTGGAAACTTCCTTAGACCCTCTGAGTACGATCACGTTCACTTTGCAGTATATGTTAATGACATAGGTCATTGTCCAAGACTATTCATGGGCGAGGATGACTATAGTGAGATTATGAGTCTGATAGCTACATTCCATTCAACATGGGAATTGTGTTATCCTTAACATGCAGTAGACATACAACAAAATATATTTACTATAGTTAATTTTCTTGGGCTGACTAGGAGATTGTACTATGAATGAAATCAGTGAACAGAAGAGTATTGGAGCCAACGATGCGTTGCGGTTCATTCTCGAGCTTTGGACGTTGGTGGCTTATGGATACTGGGGGCTGAACCAAAGCTTTGGACTATTCAATTATGTTCTCATGATATTGTTACCTATTATCGTGGCAGTTCTTTGGGGGACCTTTGCTGTTCCAAATGATCCTAGTAGGTCTGGAAAGGCACCAGTTCCTGTTCCCGGAGCTGTTCGTCTTCTACTTGAGATTCTGATACTTGGTGTGGCCTTTCTGATAATGCTTGCTAGCGATTTGTTCTATATCAGTTGGATTTTCATCACTCTAGTCATCATTCATTACATTCTTGCTCATGAACGAATCAAGTGGCTCTTTAGGAAGTAGGCTAGTCAAGAGCCTCAGGTACAACCGTCCTGATATGATCAAGGGACTCTCTTGCTTCATCTTTATTCAGTTCGAAAATAAGCGGACCATCAAACTTGTCCTCTTCTAAGTTCAATAGAAGATCTCGTAGTATTTTATCACCCATTATTCCTCGACCGAGAGGAACATGATCTTCTTGGATCACTGTATCATCATCTTCCTTTGCAGCATCTTGTAGATGAATCTCAGTGATTCGATCCTTGTGCGTTGCATAGAATTCCATGACTGACTCTGTGCCTGACATTTGTGCCAATAAGTGTGCAGTGTCGAAGCATATACTGGTGTCTAAATCATAGACTACATCTCGCAAGATGGCAAACGGGAAGTCCACATTCTCAATGGCAAGTTCACGTGGATTAATCTCAGTTCTGCTGACTATGTCTTCGATACTTGCGGCTACAAACCCAGCGAACACTGTTCCTATCAATCGAACTAAACTTGAGTCATACTTCATGTTTGAGAAACCAGCTGCAAGATCACCAGATGCGTGCAAAACATATGTTTCTGGCTCAAGGGGCATAGCAAGCTCTATTGCTTCAATGGTACTATCAACACTCCCCATTCTTACATGCTCATTGAAAGTGGCCAGTTCAACTGACCAAAATGGAAGATGTGCCGTATACGTATGTCCCAGTTCATCTTTCAAGTCAACCAATCGACTAATGGACTCGGATGTAAGAGAGTTTGGAATGATGTGCTTTGCATCCATTGATACCTCTATGACTGAGTGACCTTCAGTAACTACGCTTCGAACAATCTCCGTGACATTCAGACGTGAGAAATCAGGAACTCCATCAATGACTACTTGCCCAGCAACTTCTTGAAATTCCAAAGCGGTTATTCCA